>NZ_JXUW01000009.1 GCF_000949255.1 Ferrimicrobium acidiphilum DSM 19497
TATCGCAAACACCACAACTACTTAACGCTTGTCACNAATCACGAGACGGGCAAGATCGTCTACGGGGCAGAGGGGAAAAGTGCCAAGAGCCTAGATGAATTCTTCGATGACCTGGGTGAAGAACGGATTGCCAAGATCAAAGCAGCCACCATGGATCTCGGTCCAGCCTTTGCCAAGGCCTTCCGCGAGAAGGCACCTAACGTCCAAATCTGTCTCGATCCATTTCATGTGGTTAAGTTGGGAACCGAGGCCCTAGAGGAGGTACGCAAGGATCTCTGGCGGGAGATGAGAAAGCTTCCCTCTCCTACCTTTGCCCGTAAGTTCGCCGGGGCACGGTGGGCACTGTTGAAGAATCCAGGAACCCTAACCAAGCGTCAAGGACTAGCCCTCTTAGCCATCAAACAACGAGGGGGAGCCCTATGGCGAGCTTATGAGATGAAGGAGTCCTTACGGGCGATCTTTGCTGGTGACCTCGAGATCGACGAGGTGAATGAGATGCTCGATCACTGGTGCAAGCGAGCCTCACGCTCACGACTATCGAGTTTCATCCGACTCTCAAAGACCATCCGAACTCATCGAGACGGGATACTTGCCTCCATCAGACTTGGGGTATCCAATGGAAGGGTCGAGGGACTCAACACCAAAGTTCGCTCCATCATTGCCCGCTCGTATGGGTTTCACTCCGCCAAGGCTACCCTCGCACTGGTGATGCTAGCTTGTGGACCGATTGACTTGAAGTTACCCTATGAAAGGGCGAGTTTATCCACATGAATGTCAATAGAGCCCACTCATTGCTCGTGGTCGGGCCGACCAGAAGCGGCAAGACGACCAGGGTAGTGCTTCCGAACCTGTGCTCGTTTACCGGATCGCTGGTGGCGACGTCGGTTAAGACAGATCTGCTCGCCGCCGAGGTGCTCCAGGCCCGCGAACGTCGGGGTCGCCTTGTCATCATCGGCGACCAGAGACTGGCGACGCATCGCTGGGATCCGACCTGTGAGGCGGTCGATGACCGTCAGGCGGCCGCTATCGCACACGCGCTGGTGCTAGCCCAACCCTCCTTTGGTGTGACTAGTGGTGATACTCAGTTTTGGTATCAGTTGGCTGAGCCAATCGTGGCTGGGGTGCTACGTGCCTCCCAACTAACGGGTGCACCGATGCTTGGCTGGATAGATGACCCAGGTGAGCTCTACCGGAGCCTGAACACACATGGCGCACATCGCCTTGCTGAGGCTGTGCTTGCAATCTGTGCGATGGAGGATCGACAGCGTGATTCGGTGCTTCTGACCGCTCGTGGGCTGCTTGCACCACTCGCACACGGGGGTAACGAGCTGCCTACGATCCGAGTAGCCGAGCTGCTAGAGGGCGAATCCAGCTCCACCTTTTTGGTTGCCAGCGCAGCTGAACAGGAGTTCCTCTCGCTTCTATTCTCCCTCCTTCTGTCGCGGATCGTTGCTGCAGCGCTCGAGAGTAGGCGTGAACATCCACTGCTGCTCTGTTTGGATGAGCTCGCTAACCTTGCACCTATTCCAAACCTGGATCGATTGGCGGCTATCGGTGTCGGGCAGGGGGTGCGGTTGATCTCGATTGTTCAGGATCTCGCCCAGCTCGAGAGCCGGTATGGCCGGTCGGCTAACTCGATTATCAACAATCACGCTAGCAAGCTGTTCATGAGTCCAACCTCTGATCCCATCACGCGAAGCTATCTGCGCGACATGGCGCCTGATGCCTTGGGCTCGCGGTATCCGATGTTCATGGAGGGATCGCGGCCGATGGTCAGGTTGTTGACTTACTCAAAAACCAGAGCTTAGGTTGCACGCATCGGTGCCGATGGTTTCTCCATGGATGATCACGTAATCAAGGTGAGCCGCATCGAAGAGCTACTCGATCAGCTCGATCATGAGCTAAGCGCGATGAGCGACATGATGACCCGCAACGATGATGAGGAGCTCGCCCTGCGAGCAGTGGCCCTCAATGAGCGAATTGGTATTCTTGTCGAGGAGGTGCAGTCGGCACAGTTGGAACCTGGCAGCTACACCAGTCGTTATCAGCAACTGCTGACCAAGGCCAACGTTATCATGGTCGGTTGTTTCTGGCGTTCAATGGTAGTCGCCGACCTCATGCGCGACCTAGGCCTAGACATCGGTCTATACCGTGGCGATGGCGATATCGAGATGCTGAAGCCTGAGTCGGTGGGTCACCTCGCATGAGCGGCGGTTCACTCTCCATTGCCCTGTCGGGACTGAACTCGGCTCAGACCGGCCTCGATACGGTTAGCCAGAACGTAGCTAACGCCAATACCGCTGGGTATCTCAAAGAGACCACAATTTTTAGCAACCAACAAACCCCGAACAGCCCTATTGGGGATGGTGTTACGTCAGCAGTTGTACAAAGTACGAACAGCTTTGGTCGCCAACTCACCTTGTCGGCTAGTGCAGGCAAGGCGTATGCCAATCAATTGCAGTCCTTGCTTGCGAGCGCTCAGGCGTCGTTTAATGAGCCGAGTTCGAGCGGTATATCAGAACAGCTCAACACGATGTACAACAATTTTTCGGCTCTCTCCAGCACTCCGACTCAGGCTGCGAGTTATGACCAGGTTGTTGCGTCAGCTAAAAATGTCGCCACCACCATCAACCAGGCTGCTCAAAATCTAACATCGGTCTATAACCAAGCATCAAGCAGTGCGGCCACACTTACTCAAACCATTAACTCTCAGCTCAACCAGGTTGCAGCTATCAATACACAGATAGCGAGCTCATCGAGCACTCCAGGAGCCTCAAACACCCTTATCGATCAGCAAAACCAGATAGTAGATCAGTTGGCGAGCGAGCTCGGGGTAACACCAATATCGGGCAACTCTGGTCAAACAACGTTATTGGTTGGCGGAGTGGCCCTGGTTCAAGGTGGGCATGTTTCACAGATCGCGTTCACTCCATCGAACAACCCAATCTCATCATCTACCTCAACACAAGCAAGCGTAACCTTAACAGCCTCCGGTACTCGCGTCCCAGTCACGGGCGGGGAGCTGGGCGCAACGCTGACCATGATGAACTCCAAACTACCGACTTTTGGTGAGTATCTAAACTCGCTTTCGACCACACTTGCCAATCAGGTGAACAATCAGCTAGCCAATGGAGCTAGCGCCACAACTACATCGGGAGACCCGTTATTTGTCCCTTCGAGTGGGACGACGATCAACGCGGCAACAATCTCGGTGAACCCTACCGTAGCTAACAATCCGCAACTAATAGCAGCGTCGTCCAAGCCATATAGTCCTGGTAGCGGCTCGAACGCTCAGGCGATCGCTAATCAGCAGACCGCCACCAACGGGGCGATCGCAGGATGGGCGTCCTCGGTATCAAGTGTGGGCCTAGCGGTACAGAGCGCAAGTTCACTCACTGCTAGCGCCACAAATATCTATAACCAGGCATATAGCGCATCACAAGCAGTATCCGGTGTGTCGATCAATACTCAGATGGTGAATCTAGTCAACTACCAGCAAATGTACCAAGCCTCAGCCAAGGTCATCTCCACGGTGGCCGCTACGCTTCAATCACTCATACAGAATGTGTAGGTCAGAATTATTATGTCAGTTATACCTTCGCAAATGAGTCTCGCAAACCTGATGACGACATCACTTAACCAGTACCAGTCTCAACTGGCGCAGGTAGAGCAGAAGCTGACATCGGGCAACAATATCTCTCAACCATCCAACGATCCGGTTGGAGTTGCGAACCTCATCAACGTCAACGCCTCACTGTCTTCATACAAACAGTATGCCAAGAACATTACCGACGGGCAGACGGTCGCATCTTTAGCAAACGCCTCAATGACCCAAGCCGTCAGCGTAGTTCAAAAGATTTCTAGCGTGCTCGTTCAGGCTGGTGGGCCTGGTGTAACCCAAAGCAATGCCAACGGCATTGCGAGCCAGCTGCAGGGACTAGAGCAGTCGTTGCTCGGAGTAGCTAACACCACCTATCTCGGGCAAGCGATCTTTGCTGGAACATCAGGTAGTCCTCTTGCTTACAGTACATCTAGCACCGGTGCAGTCTCCTACATCGGTAACACACAGCAGCCGACTGTCGCCGCTGCGCCTAACGTTGAGCTCCCAACCAGCATTACCAACCCGTTCGGGGCTAGTTCGAGTGGTGGTGGCGGGATATTTGGCGCGATCAACCAGGCGATAAGCGATCTAAAAAGCGGAAACATCAAGACAGCAGCGGGAACTGATTTGAAGGCAGTGCAACAACAGTTGAGCACGCTTGAGAACCAAGCGGCTCAGGCTGGAGTAAACGATGCTCAGTTTCAGGTGATGAGCAATCAAGTGACCGGAGCTGTAACACAGGCCACGAATGAAGTCGGCTCGATCCAGAACGTCAATACCGCAAAGCTCGCTACCCAATATCAGCAGGAGCTCAACAATTACCAGGTGGCGCTCTATGCGACATCGCAGTTGAATCAACCCACGTTGGCTCACTATCTCTAGTGTTCCGCGCCGTCTATCAAGCAAGTAGTTCATCTAGCCGTCATTTTGTCATATAGGAGGATCGATGAGTCAAGTAACCGAGGAGTCAACCCAAACCGAACGGGTGTTGAGCCTGCCACTGAGTTTCCCGATTGGGCTTCCAGGTTTTGAGGGGCACCATAGCTTCATATTGGGGGCTCTCGGACCAGAGTACGGTCCTTACATTGGTCTTCGTTCGAGTCAGGAGGGTGGTCCGAGCTTCGTGATCGCGCAACCGAGTGAGTTGGGTATCGAGATGACAGTTGACATTGACGACTTTCATCAGTCCCTCCTCGGGATCAAGGACGCCGATGAGGTGATCGTCATGTTGGTCGCTACCCTCGATGCAGATGGTGGTCTACCGACGGTTAACACTCAAGCACCGTTGGTGATCAACGTTACCAACTGGCGGAGTGCGCAAATCCTACAGACGAACCAGGCCTATAGCATGCACCAAGAGGTGGAGGTTCCTTTGCTTGATGCATCCAGGGTTGTCGCCGCCGATGATGCCGTTGACACAAGAAGCGACTAGTCGTCCTTGTTGTTAGGCGGCGCGAGCTTCTCAGCTGACTGAGCGGCATCACGGTTGGATGCCTGGAGGGCATCGAATATCTCCTGGCGATGGACATCGACATCCCGGGGAGCTTCGATGCCAACACGCACTTGATCGCGATGCACATCTAAGATCGTGATGACGATGTCGTTGCCGATCACGATACTCTGACTGGCCTTTCTGGTTAATACCAGCACCGCGCCTCCTTGCGCCCGAAGGCGTCTGCTTGAGCGCCCCTTCACTAGGAAGATGCACCCCATTTCCATCACTGCTTTGGCTATCTTATCATGGTGCCGATCATTACTACCAGGTAGTTGCCAAAAATACTTAGCAAATGTTGAACCATGTGAGTGGTTGGATGAGCCGTTTGAGTGGCATAACCCATCACGATCTGGTTACCTTCAACAAACGTTGACTTAAAGGCTTACCGCTAGCGCGCCGAAGCTAAAGCGAGTAGAAAGGAAGGCCTAAATGTCTCGCGACGAGCTAGGCGGCGAGCTACGCGAGTTCCTGATCGAATCCTTCGAGAATTTGGATCGTACTGAAAACGATCTTGTCGGGCTCGATCTTGGAGCTGACAACCATGAGGTGCTCGCGGCTACCTTTCGAACGCTTCACTCCATCAAGGGAGCCTGTGGCTTCTTCGATCTTGAACATCTTTCGCAGCTAGCTCACGAAGGGGAGAGCCTGCTCGCGGTGCTTCGTGATGCTCCACAGCTCCTGGGTGACTCCGAGACACAGCTCCTGCTAGACCTTATCGATGGGCTCCGTCGCTACCTAGCCCAAGTTGAGTTAACCGGTGGCGATGGCGACGAGGAGGAGAACGATCTCTGCGAGGCGCTGCAGGCGACAAGATCCTACCTAGAGGGTGGTAGTGATGCACGTTCACCCATGGAGCCATCTTCGCGACCTTCCGAGGTGCAGCTCGCTCCGAACATCGTCGTCTTCACCCCGACGGTCGAACCCACTCCTCCTCTTGAGACTCTTGAGAGCTCTACCCCGATCTCGTCGCATGTCAACCTTTTGGATCAGGCGATCAGGGTAGATGTTGAGCTCTTGGATCGACTGGTCAACCTAGTTGGTGAACTAGTGTTGGTCCGCAACCGAACTCTACAGATCGATGGTGCGCTACAGGATGCCGATCTCTCAGCTACTGTCCAGCGATTGAACCTGATCACGACCGAACTACAAGAACAGGTGATGCAGACGAGAATGCAGCCGATGGAGTCGCTTTTTGTCAAGCTCCCTCGACTGGTGAGAGATCTGGCGCGGTCGCTGCACAAGCAGGTCCGGCTTGTCACCACCGGAGGAGACACCGAGCTCGATCGTGGAATTCTTGAGGCGATAAGAGACCCCTTGGTGCACTTGCTGCGTAACTCGGTCGATCATGGCATCGAGTCCTCTGAGAATCGTGCGCTGGCCGGCAAGGACGCTACCGGTTATATCGGAGTTGCGGCTCGACATGAAGGTGGATCTGTGATCATTACCATCACTGACGATGGTGCCGGTATAGACCCATCCGCCGTCGGTGAGCGCGCTCTTCGCCTCGGTCTGGTATCGGCGGAGGCACTGTCGAGTATGTCCGACCGTGAACGCAGCGAGCTGATATTTCTCCCCGGATTCTCGACCTCGGAGGAGGTTACCAATGTCTCGGGTCGAGGAGTCGGCATGGACGTTGTAAGGAACAACGTAGAGCAGGTGAGCGGGACGATCGAGTTGAACTCTGTGTCGGGGGAAGGCACTACTGTCGTGTTGAGGATCCCTCTGACGCTTGCGATCATACCGTCTCTCATGCTCTTGGTCGCAAATCAGCGCTTCGCCTTGCCCCAGCTATCGGTGGTTGAACTTCTCCGACTAGAGCGTGAGTCGATGGCTGACGAGCTTGCCTTTGTGGGCGAGACCCTCTTCCTTCGACGCAACGGTCAGCTGCTACCGGTGGTTGATCTCGCATCGCTCCTCGGTCTTAGGGAGGCGATACCTAACTACGCCCTACAGCTCATCACTATCGTGGTTGTGCAGCTAAGCGGTCGAGAGTTTGGATTGATTGTCGATCGTGTAGTCGACACCCAGGAGATCGTAGTGAAGCCACTCGATGGATTCATCGGAGCTATCGGGATCTATGCTGGCGCCACCATCCTTGGTAATGGAGATGTCGCGATGATTTTGGACGTGGCTGGGATTGCAAGTCGTGCAGCACTCTCGCTTGAAGAGGTGGCCGTCACCGTGCTATCTGGCGTCGCAGACGAGGTCATCGAAGAGGAGCTCGCCCTACTCGTCGATGCTGGTATCGCTGGTCTTATAGCTGTACCGGTCTACGAGATCGAGCGCATCGAAGAGATAGATAGTTACGCGCTTGAATATCTGGATGACCAACCGGTGGTTCAGTACCGAGATACGGTGGTAAAGCTACTCACCGTCTCTGAGCTCTTCGGGGGTACGCGAGATCTCCCCGATAGTGGACCGATTAGGTTTCTCGTGCCGAGCTTTGGGGTATCGGATCGAGTCGTCGCTATTCGCGAGATCGTCGACATTACTACAATCGCTTCGATGACCCAGGGATCAACGATTATCGCTGGCAGGATTGTGCGCTCCGTCTCGCTCGCCGAGGTGTTGATGACCGAGCTTGGAGGTAGACATGAGCGAGTCTGAACAGTTTTGTACCCTCTTCATCGGCGAGTATAGGTGCGCGGTATCGGTGCTGAGCGTTCTAGAAGTACTGTCGTGCCAAAGGCTCACACCCATACCGCTGGCACCGAACACCGTTGCCGGCCTTCTCAACCTCCGAGGCCAGATTCTCACCGTCTTGGACTTGCGCGCGTCATTGCTGGATCCAGGTTATGAGGTGAGTGAGTCACCGATGATCTTGGTGTTGGAGCGAGATGGCCAGCCGCTAGCCTTCCTCGTCGACGCGATTGGGGATGTGATCCAACCCTCAAGCGATGAGCTCCTACCGCCGCCAGAGACTATCCCTCCGCGGCTACGAAGGTTGACGACGGCGGTGATCCATCAGGGCGACCTTATTACGCTGGTGTTTGATGCAGAGCGGGTTGCGCAGGCTGGATGTGCTGCATAGTGGCGAGGATTCTGATCGCCGACGATTCGAATGTGATTCGCACTCGTGTCGCCTCCTGGATCGCCCATGAACACGATCTTGAGCTTGTGGGACAGGCGGAGAATGGTGCGAGGTGCGTAGATCTCTTCCAACGGCTAAAGCCGGATGTGATCATACTCGACGTCGAGATGCCCGAACTCGATGGTATCGAGACGCTGCGCCAGATACGAGCCATCGATGCAACGGTGCCCGTTATTATGTTCTCGGCGCTCACAGAGCTGGGGAGTCGGACCACTGTGGCGTCGATGTTGGCGGGGGCGACCGACCACGTAGCCAAACCGGCTTCATTTCGGGTTGAAGATGAGACTCGACGACTACTTATCGCGCGGGTGAGGAGTCTCGTGCGACTACGCGTCTTTGTGTCCTTAACTAGTTCATCAACCTCGGTGATCGAACACCATGAGACCCAGATTCCGGAGGCTCCAGAGATCATCGTGGTCGCAGCCTCCACAGGTGGGCCGCCGGCGCTTCGCGAGTTTCTAACCGCCGTAGGACGAATCGAGGTTCCCATCGTGGTCGTCCAACATATACCAGCGCACTTCCTGGGTCTGCTGGTTGAGCAGCTGGCGACGATGCTCGCAGCCGATGTTGCCATCGGTATAGATGGCGAGGCTCTCACCGCTGGCTCCGTTCGATTCGCCCCTAGTGGTACTCACATTGAAGTGCGAAGTCGCGAAGGTCGAATGCTGCTTGGGTACTCGGATCTCCCTCCGGTGAACTCATGCAAGCCCTCTGCCGACATCCTCTTTGCCTCGGCGGCCATGACTGCTCGTCGGCCGATTGCCGTCATCCTCTCTGGTATGGGTTCAGATGGTCTCGTAGGTGCAGGCACGATCGTCGCGAATGGCGGTGGTGTATATGCACAGGATCGCAGGAGTTCAGCGGTCTGGGGGATGCCTGGATCTGTCGTCGACCAGGGGTTGGCACGACTGGTCGGGCCCCCTGACAGGATCGGTGCCAGAATTCGACTGCTGTCGCAGCGAGCGGTAAGGGTGTAGGTGCCCTTGTGTCGGTAACTCTGGCTACCTATAATCGCCTTGCAGGGTTTCTCAATTCGGAGATCGCCCTTCAACTCGGGGATGGGCGTAGCTACCTTGTGGAGCACCGCCTGAGCCCTCTGCTGATTCGTTTCGGGGTCGACAGCCTTGATGAGCTGGTTTGTCAACTCGTCGGGGATCGTGATCCGCTTCTCATACAGGCGGTGATCGATGCAATGGTAACATCAGAGACCTCCTTTTTTAGGGAGCCTGCGACATTTGATCTTGTGCGCACTAGGGTGATTCCCCGTCTCTTTGAGGAACGCCAAGGGAGAGCACTTCGAGTCTGGTCGGGTGCCGCTGCCTCCGGGCAGGAGGCGTACTCGGTTGCAATGCTACTCATTGACCGATTCCCGTCACTGGCTAGAACAGCAAACATACTCGCCACCGATGTGTCGTTTCGCATGGTTCAGCGGACGCGTCTTGGTTGGTACTCCGAGCTCGAAGTGGAGCGAGGGCTTCCACGTCCTCTCCTGGGACGTTTCCTGGTGCCTGAACGCAATGGTTATAAAGTGCGACCTGAACTTGCCGCCTTGGTTGCGGCGAGACAGATGAACTTGGCGAAACCTTGGCAAGTGTTGGGAACCTTCGACCTCGTCTTTTTGCGCAACATCCTAATCTATTTCTCCCCTGAGGTCAAGAGGCGCGTAGCCGGGCAGCTGGTAGAGCATCTTAATCCAGGGAGTGTCGTTGTCATGGCTGCAGCTGAGTCATTGCCAGACATAGGTAGACGCTTTGAGAAGGTGGTGGCCACTGAGTCTCATATTCTCCGCTTTGTTGGCTAGTCGCGAGGAGCTGCCTTAACGCAACCCACTTTCATATGGGCTCCTAGCGGTCCATATTGGTAATTTCAGACAAACTTGGCCATACTGTTTGAGGGAGGTATCTGTTAGCAGCCGTGGTCAAGTCCAATACCGTGCCGTTGTCTCACAGCGCCTATGTGAGTATTCGTTCGGCGATCGTATCACTCGCGATCGAGCCGGGAAGCTTTCTGCTGGATCGCGATATTGCTGATCTGGTCGGTGCATCTAGAACACCGGTTCGCGAAGCGTTGGCGCGTCTTGAGGTAGAGGGGTGGCTAGAGTCAGTTCCACGCAAGGGGTATCGCGTGCGCCTCATCGATTTTGGAGAGCTGCCGGAGGTCTCTGAGATGATCGCGAGTCTGGAGGCAGCTGCGGCGACTCGTCTCGCCAAAACTCCAAATGCAGTCGTGTTCTCTATGTTGCGAGAGCTTAACGAGCAGATGGTTGCTGGGGTTGAACATGAGAACCCAGATGAGTTCATCCTGCTCGATGACCGATTTCATCGAGTTCTGCTTGGGGAGGCGGCTCACTATCCTCTGAGCGGTGGTGTCTATGCGTTGCTTGTCGATCAGCTCCATCGTGCTCGGCTGATGATGCCACCAACAGTCGCTGAGCAGGACCACCATGTGAACGAGCACCGGTTGCTGATTCTCTCCATGGAGCTCGGTGATAGTCAGGCGGCATCGCTTCTCTCGCGGAGTCATCGAATGCGTATCGTCGAGCGGTTGAGCCGACTGATGGTCCAGGGTCACGAGGCAGATGAATCCGCGCCTGCAGGTCAACTTATCGTTCCACGCCCCAAGTCGCGGATGAGTTTGCGTCGACTCCGCGAAACTAGGCAAGAACCTTAAGCCCCCTTAATTAGCTGCCGATATGGCCGGATGGGGGCCGACTCTGGAGGTTGTGGAATGAGGATCTTGGTGGTCGACGATTCGCGTGCAATGCGACTCATCGTGATGCGCCAGTTGCGTCAAGCTGGTTTTGATGACGCCGAGTTTATCGAGGCCCAGGATGGGGTGGAGGCGCTGCAGCGCTTGAGCGAGTCGGTGGTAGACCTAGTGCTCTCGGACTGGAACATGCCGGAGATGAACGGGCTCGAATTTTTACGCGAGCTTCGTTCTCAAGGTGAGCAGGTTCCGTTTGGCTTTGTTACATCTGAAGGAACTCCTGACATGGTTCGCCTCGCCCGTGAATCAGGGGCCTCGTTCCTGATCTCCAAGCCATTTACTCCCGATAATTTCCGCGATGCCCTAGATGCAGTCGGAGTCCGGTGACAATGCAGATGACGCAGTGGTCGAGTGCCTTGCTTGACGGTATTCACTCACTCGAAGGAGGGATCTTGCCTTCGTTGGTCGGTGAGCCTGAGATTCATGACGAGGGTATCCCAGCTAACCTGCCTGGCGCATGGGTCGGCCTGGTTGGTGATCGGTTATCATTGCAGTTGGGGCTGGTGGCAGAGTTCGTGACCTTGGAACTTCTCACCGCGAACATGATTGGCAAACGTGATAACCTGACCGATCTGGAGATCACGGATGCAATCGCCGAAGTGGTGAATGTCATTGGTGGAGTAGCCAAGAGGATGGTAATCGAGGCCGACCCCAGTCTGCGCTCTGGCTTGCCAATGTTCCTCTTCGGGCGTCTTCGAGTGCCAACCGGGACGACGAGTGAGGTCTTCCGGCTGTCGACCGCGCTAGGTGAACTGCACCTCGTATCAATCAGTGACAGTAGTGACGAGCTATGATCATCGAAGCGTCTTCGCGTCTTCTTCTGCCGAGCTTGGATGAACTCGAGTCTGTACTTTCGAATCTGATGGATGCACCCCTGCTGGCGGACCGCTACCGCAAGGGAAGCCCGCTTCCTGAGTTCTATCTTGCCGGCCTCTACTGTGATCAAAATGACGTCCTACGGTCTCTGATCCAGGTGGATTTCTCCTTTGCGCTCTATTGTGGAGCGCGGCTGTCGCTGATTCCCGCAGGAGTGATCGAGGAGTCAAAGGCTAGTGGCGAACTCACTGACACAATAGTTGCAAACGTACATGAGATCCTGAATATATTTGGACTCCTGTTTAATGAACAGCGACCAAATGCACCTAGGGCACGACTGACGAAGCTGGTTCTGGTGGACGAGTTGCCCGAGGAGGGGCAGGAGCTGTTACGATCCCCTGGATTGCAAGGGATTGATGTCGCTGTCTCTTGGCGCGACCGAAGGCCGGTTGGCGCACTGTCGATACGGCTGTTGCCTAAGGCTCCCGTGGATTATGCAGGTTGAGCGGATACTCAACTGAGTGAATTGCGTTGGCTCGATGCAACTGGATCGACATGCAAATGACAGGATGTTGCTTGTCTGGTAGTTAGACGCCGATTCATTTCACGTCATTAGAATCGCCAACACTCGCCTTGATGAGACGAGGAGACGAGTACAACAGAACATCCTTGGTCACAGAGGCAGAGGTGGGGATCCACTCTATCGCATCCGGCGACTCCTTAATATGGCCAAGGAGAAGCTCACCGAGGGTGCCAACGATAAACTTACTCGCTTCCTTGAGGCTGGAGATCCAGACAACGAGGTAGCTACCGCATGGCGAGCCAAGGAGTCCTTACGAGAGTTCTACACCTATCGTGACTTAGGAACTTGCCAGAGACCACCTCGATGCGGAAGGTCTCTACAGAATATGTACGAAGTACTCATCAGTTTAATATCCAAAACGTTAACTTCCGGCCGGCTAAGGACTCTCTTTCATCTCCTCTTCACTTGGTCGGTTGATCCAGACCTCGGTGTTGAGGGTGGGTGGGGTCGGAATCTTGTTTACAAAGCGTTCGGGGTGGTTTTGATAGGCGCCTTTGAGAACCTCAGCTCTTCGTTCGGTAATCGCTTCGGCGTATCCCTCATGGACATCAGCTGGGGTCATGAGTGCAATGCCTGAATGGTGGTGTTCGTACTGGTACCAGCTGAAGAACTTTGCAAAGAAGATCCTCGCCTCTTCGATGGTTTCAAAGCGTTCAGGGAAGTCCCCTCGGTACTTCAAGGTTTTGAACTGGGCTTCTGAGTAGGGGTTGTCATTAGATGTATGGGGACGTGAGTGGCTCTTTCTCACCCCGAGGGTGGCAAGGAACTCCGCAACGCTGTGTGAAGCCATCGAGGCTCCATTATCGGCATGAATCGTCAACTGGTTCGGATCTACGCCTTCTTTGGTGATCGCCTCATCCATGAGCTCTCTGGCGAGCTCAGCACTCTCGTGATCTTCGATCCTCCAACCCATGATTGATCGAGAGTAGATGTCTAAGATCACATAGAGCTGCCAGTAGATCCCCTTGGAGGGACCCTTGAGCTTGCTTATGTCCCAACTCCAAACCTGGCCTGGTCCCGTCGCTAGGAGCTCTGGCTTTACCCGGGTGGGATGTGTTGCTTGGCGTCGTCGCTCTCGTGTCTCACCAGCCTCGGCCAAGATTCGATAGATGGTGGCCACTGAGGCGAGATAGATACCCTCATCGAGAAGCGTGGCATAGATCTCGCGGACCGAGGAGTCACAGAAACGTTCCGAGTGACACACCTCCAAGATGTGGGCGCGCTCGGCATCACTTAGACGCCTTGGGCTCGGCTTTCTTGGCTTTGGTTCTCTCACCGGGGGATCTACCAGGTAGTAATAGCTTGAACGCGCAATACCAAGACAATCGCAGGCATTCTCTAAACCAATGGTCTCCCTTAGTTCATCTACTCCTTTGACAATGGCGGCGTTGGCTCTCGTAGATCCTCGGCACTCCCTTGCGAGAGCTCTTCTAGCAGTGCCGATAATTTTCCCTGGACTTCAATTACCTTTCGTGATTTAGCCAGCTCCAGGCGAAGTCTCTCATTCTCACGTTCGAGTTCTCTTAGCCGAGCTCTCTCTGGATTGGTCTTTGGTCCACGTTTTCGCGAGAGTGCCTTTGCACTCTGTTGGTCAATCACCCGCCTCCACTCGGTAATCTGAGACGAGAAGAGTCCCTCTCGTCGCAAGAGCTCACCCTTTTGTCCCTGGGGACAGGAGTCGTACTCTTTTAAGATCCTCGCCTTATAACTCGGGGAGAGTACCCGTCTCGTTGCTTTGGGTGGGACCATCACCTCTTGGGTTGTTTTGTTCTCCACCGTCTCATCGTAGGTAGCCATCTCAACATCTCAGCCTTCTCGCCCTCATTGAATTATTTTTCAATCCGCGCACATACTGATACTGAGACCTAGGGATGCGCTTATCAGTGACTTCACCGACAACCAACGACCTCCCGAGGTCCAGCTACTTGGGAGAACCTTGCGTGGCTGGCATGATGAGATCCTGGCCCAATAGAGACAATAGGGCACAGCTCCTTTGCGACCAATGGACCGACAGAGTCGATGAACAACCTCATTAAGCGGATCAAGCGCACCGCCTTTGGGATGACCAACTTTGCAAACTCATAGATTAGAGCGCTGGTAAGCCCGACTGGTCACTGCTAGCTACGGTTACCCCGGTGACAACGCATATCTCTAGCGCACTTGGTTCGTAACCCGAACCAACTAACCCAATAAGTAAGACGCCAGGGAGAACCCCTTGTCCCCTCTTGCCCGTTCACGGGTTGTGTAGCTTGGAACTCTCCAAATGACGGCCCCAATCTGGCCAATCACCTCAGATGCGCTCAACAACTTGCCGATTCCTGGTCGATCTTGGTACCGGATTACCGCTAGTTTCTGAAGATCCCCAAACCCACCTTGGCAAGTGGGTATAAGTGCCGAAATTGCAGACTAGAACCCGAAGTCCCATCGGCTTCTTAGATAATACAGGCGTGCACTGCGGAGTGGCTTGATCGTCGCCGTATCGGCTATCTGGGTTCTGAGGCGAGGTAAACACCGAGAGCGGGTACTGGATCTGCTATCTGTACGTCCTTCAGCTCTTGGGTCCGAATTTGGTTTGCGGGTGTTGGCGTCTATGACCCACTGCGCCATGGAGGAAGCAGTAGGCTCCGACTTAGCACAATACGTGCTTGGTTGAGCGGCATTCGAGGGATTAGCCTACTTCTAACGTACGTCTATCCAATAAGTCGCTGACGATCGATAGTTCAGCGGGTTCCCCATTTTGGAAGGCTCCGACGCTGCCTTGACCGAGCACTTGGATCTTGCGGTCGTGATCGTAGACCAGCGCGGTTTGGGCGTCGATCTCGACCATCACCGTTGGTGCGTGAACCAGATGTATGGTGCGATCGCGGATCGACAGCGAGCGTTGGTCGGCGTGAGGGAGAATCGCTAGGTTAGGGATTACACCAAGGCCGATGGTGAGAGCGCCACCACGCGGGTCGATCATAGGGTCACCGAGCACCATCGCCGAAGCTGAGGATGCTATCAAGGTTGTTCCCTGCGCCCAGGCCTGTCTGAGTGCCTTTAGGGTTGGTGTAGCTGTAAGCGCTGACCGGAGATGGAGCGGCGACCCCCCAATACAATAGAGAACCTCGGCTTCGGTAAGTTTTGCCGCCAGCTTCTCATCGAGGGCGTTGGACCGGCTATAGATCTCGATGACATCGACCTCCACGCCAAGAGATCGCAGATAGGTGGTTCCGTTTTCAATCGCTCGGTCAGGTCTTTCAAAGGCCGCTGCTGTTGGAAACAGGCTGACGCGTCGAGCGTGGACTCTGGTAAGAATCTCTTCGTCGAAGGTACAGAAGGGGCCGAATTCGTCTCCGCCGACGAGAGCAATTGTGCCATAGTGTGTAGTCTTCATGTTGTCCCAAGCCTAGCCAGTATTGGGACCGTGGTTGACTGCGGTCATCGGTGAGGTTGAAAACCTGTACGCTTGGTGTGTGCAGGTTTCTCGCGTAGGTGTAGTTGGTGGGGGGACGATGGCCTCCGGTATCGTCGAGGCGTGTGTCTTGGCCGAGTATGACGTCATAGTTCGTACTCGCTCAGAGGCGGCATCTCGTTCTGTTAAGGTAGCACTGGAGAGACAGCTTCGAAGGCGACTGACGCGCAATGAGATTGACGATGAGCGCTACGATACAGCGACGTCATTGGTTCGATATACCACCGAGATCGAGGAGCTCTACGATCGTCACCTGGTCATAGAGTCGGTCATCGAGGACATCGAGGTTAAGAAACACCTATTTGGACAGCTCGATCATATTCTCATCGAGGGTGCGTTGATAGCAACCAATACCTCGACCCTCCCAGTGATGGCGCTAGCTGCGAGCACCAAGCGGCCAGAGTTGGTTCTCGGACTCCATTTCTTCAATCCGGTGAGCAGACTTCCGCTGGTGGAGGTAGTCCGCTCACTCGTCGTCGACCCTGAAGTGTTAGAGACGGGTGTGAGCTTTGTCAAGACTCTTGGCAAGGAGCCGGTGATCGTCAACGATGAGGCCGGGTTTGTGGTCAACGCGCTCCTGTTTCCTTATTTGAACACCGCAGTTCGGCTCCTCGAGCGTGGAGTCGCGGCGAAGGAGGACATCGATAGGGCGATGATGCTCGGCTGCAACTACCCTATGGGACCGCTTGCCTTGCTCGACCTCGTTGGACTCGACGTCGCAGTCGCCATCCTTGAACGCCTTTATGAGGAGACCGGTGATCCAGCCATGTTGGCCGCCCCTACGCTTCGCCGGATGCGTGAAGCTGGTCATTTGGGACGCAAGTCTGGTCGTGGGTTCTATGACTATGGGTAGATTAAATGAGAGGATACAGCGTGGGTCCACACCTTGATAGACCTGATCCACCATGGGTTATGCGTACCTATGCGGGCCACTCCTCGGCTTCGGCGTCGAATCAGCTTTTCCGAGCGAATATGGCGAATGGACAGACAGGGCTGTCGGTGGCCTTCGATCTACCAACACAGCTTGGTCTCGACCCTGACGATCCTCGGAGCGCTGGTGAGGTTGGCAAGGTTGGGGTACCGATAGCTCATCTCGGTCATCTCCATCAGCTCTTTGATGGAATCGCTCTTGATGCCATGAACACGTCGATGACGATCAATGCCACAGCGACCTGGCTCTTTAGCCTTTACTTGGCGCTCGCAGACGAGACCGGTATCCCTTACGATCGTCTTAGCGGTACGACGCAGAATGACATCGTGAAGGAGTACCTCTCTCGCGGCACCTTTATCTTTACGCCGGAGGCATCGAGGCGGCTTACCGTTGACCTAATTGAGTTCTCGGTCGTGCATGTACCCAAGTGGAATCCGATCAATATCTGCAGCTATCACCTCCAAGAGGCCGGGGCGACGCCAGTGCAGGAGGTTGCCTATGCACTTGCGACTGCGGTCGGCATCCTCGATGCTGTGCGTGATGGAGGACGACTTGACTCTGATGGCCTCGCCAAAGTAGTTGGTCGGATGTCCTTTTTTGTGAACTCAGGGATTCGATTGATCGAAGAGATCGCCAAGATGCGTGCATTCGTCGCTTTGTGGGACGAACTGACTCGGACCCGCTACGGGGTGGAAGATCCAAAACTTCGTAGGTTTCGCTTTGGTGTGCAGGTGAATTCCCTTGGCCTCACCGAGTCGCAGCCGGAGAACAACGTCTATCGGATCATGCTTGAGGCCTTAGGAGTGACGCTCTCCCGAGATGCGCGCGCGAGAGCGCTCCAGCTTCCCGCATGGAACGAGGCGATCGGTCTACCGAGACCGGTCGATCAACAGTGGTCGCTAAGAGCTCAGCAGATTCTCGCATACGAGACCGATCTATTGGAGTATCCAGATATTTTTGAGGGCTCCCACGTGATGGAGGGATTGACCGATGAGATCGTTGACCAGGCTAGGAGTGAACTCAATCGCATCGTTGCCGCCGGTGGAGTCTTTGCCCAGATCGATGAGATGAAGGCGGCACTGGTGCATGCTCAGACCGAACGTGCCCACGCGATCGAGACCGGTATTCAGCCGGTCGTTGGGGTCAATCTCTACCATGAGCAAACTGGCTCTTCCAACGACTCCCTCCTGCTGGACACAGGCACGAAGTCTCATTTGAGTGCCGACGCCTCTGAGATCGCTCGCCTCATTGAAGAGTTCGTAGAGTTTAAGCGGAGTCGTGACTCGGTTGCGGTGGAGTTGGCAAAGCGTAACCTCCTTAGGGTGGCGAGGAGCGATGACAACGTGATCCCTGCGACCCTCGCTTTAGCCAAGGCGGGTGGCACCACCCAGGATTGGGCAGACACCATGCGAGAGGCTTTTGGTGAGTTTAGAGCGCCCACTGGAATCCAAGGAGGCGCTGGTGTGCGCGAGGGTCAGATGGATGCGTTGGCCGAGCGTTTGCGTAGACTTCCCGGCGGACCTGCACGACTCTTGGTCGCCAAGCCCGGCCTTGACGGTCACTCCAATGGTGCGGAGCAGATCGCGGTAGCCGCTCGTGACGCGGGTTTCGAGGTCATCTACCAGGGAATCAGACAGACTCCCACTGAGATCGCTAGTGTAGCTCGAGATGAGGACGTTGATCTGATTGGACTCTCGATCCTGTCTGGATCCCATCTAGAACTAGTAGATGCACTCTTCGCGGAGTTGCGGTCACGAGGAGTAAGCGTGCCGGTCATAGTAGGGGGCATCATTCCTGAAGACGATATAGGCCAGCTGATCGCCTTGGGAGTACAGCGCGTTTTCACACCGAAGCATTATCAGATCACACAGATCATGGCTCAGTTGGTGGATGTCGTTGCGGCGCAACGAAATCTGTCACAGTCCTGAAAGTTAGTACAGATCTGACGGTTTTACGCCGAAGCATGTCGCATGAGGCTGCGTGGGTTTTTTGCAATCGTCGTGGGACTGGGGGGTGTGGCGGTGAGTGCCGTTGGCATGCGTTCAGGACACGCACAAGATGGTGTGATAGGGGCTAGCGTAGCCTTTGTCGCCGTGCTCTTAGGACTAGGAGCAACGGCGCGTCGACGCA
The DNA here is from genome assembly GCF_000949255.1 of Ferrimicrobium acidiphilum DSM 19497. NCBI lineage: Bacteria > Bacillati > Actinomycetota > Acidimicrobiia > Acidimicrobiales > Acidimicrobiaceae > Ferrimicrobium > Ferrimicrobium acidiphilum. The sequence continues at coordinate 18,868 of NZ_JXUW01000009.1, forward strand.
AACCCGATGAAAATGGGGAGGCTTCAGCCGATGCCCTAGTCACTGTCGAGGCCATCAATGACGATCAGAATGTGGATCTGGTCGAGGTGGCGGCGGAGGCGGCGGCCGACCCCATTACCGACCCTTTGACCGGTCTGATGAATGAGATCTTCTTCTCTGGTCTCCTCAGTACGAAGGTGGCGACGGCGCGCCGGCGCTTGTGGCCGCTCAGCATTGTGTTATTGAAATTGGTGATGAAGCCGGGGGTAACCACTGAGGCCGCCGATGCTGCGATCGTTGCCTTCGTGGGGGTGATCTCTGAGACGATTAGAACTGCCGATGTAGCCTGCCGAGTTGGTGCACGAAGCTTTGCACTCCTTCTCGATGACACCGATGAAGACGGCGCTGCATGGGTCGCAGAGCGGATTCAGATCGCTCACGCCCGTGAAGGGGATTCGCCTATCGCTAAGGTCTGTGCCGGGGTTGCAAGTTATCCAAGTCACGGCATCGAGCCCGCAGAGATTCTGATCACCGCAAAGAGCGCGCTCAAACAAGCCTCCGATAACCTTGAACTCCCCGGCCTCGGTCGGGTAATTGTCGCTCCGCAGCGACCAATTTGATAAACCTTGAGTGCAGTGCTTGTGCTAGCGCCTTAGCGTTGGTCGAGCGCGCGAGGCGAGAGGACCTGTTGCCCACCAACGATTCTGAAACCGCCAGGTAGTCGGATCCTGCACGATTGGCGCCACTTCTGGCGTCCGGCGCGCGGCGTATACCGCCATGGCGGTCGCGGCAACCAGCGCCAACTCCTCTTCGCTGGTGAGTTCACTCATAGTGGGATATTTCCGTGCTTGCGCCGCGGTAGCTCCTCGCGCTTGGTCTCGAGCATGCCAAGCGCCTGTATAAGGGTTCGCCGGGTCTCGGCTGGGTCGATGACGTCGTCAACGTAGCCGCGTTCAGCGGCGATGTAGGGATTGGCGTATCGTTCGGTGTACTGATCGATCAGCTCTCGCCGTTTTGCGATCGGATCGGCGGCTGCTGCCAGCTCGCGACGGTGAATAACCTCGACTGCACCCTGGGGACCCATTACAGCCAGCTCGGCCGAGGGCCAGGCGTAGGCAAGATCTGCGCCGATTGACTTAGAGTTCATCACAACGTAAGCACCGCCGTAGGCCTTTCGAGTAATGATCTGAATCCTTGGAACGGTCGCCTCTGAGTAGGCATAGAGGAGCTTGGCTCCGTGGCGAATTATTCCTCCGTACTCCTGGTCGACCCCTGGGAGGAAACCTGGAACGTCCACGAAGGTCAGGATTGGTATGTTAAAGGCATCACAGGTCCGAACGAAACGTGCCGCCTTTTCAGAGGAGTCTATATCGAGGACACCAGCGAGCACCGAAGGTTGGTTGCCGACGACTCCGACTACCTTGCCATTCATTCGCCCGAATCCACAGGTGACGTTGCGCGCCCAGTGTGAGAAGTACTCCATGTACTCGCCGTGATCGAGGACCTCTCGAATAACGTCGCGCATCTCGTAGGGCTGGTTGGAGTTTGGAGGAACGATCGTGCGTAACTCCTCATTCATTCGATCCGGGTCATCTGAGGGTTCGATCGCAGGTGGTGACTCCATATTATTGGAGGGAAGAAAATCGAGGAGGTACTTGACCTCATCGAGACATGCCTTCTCATCACTTAAGACAAATGAGGCGACGCCTGACTTAGTAGCGTGGCTCATCGCACCACCGAGCTCCTCTAGCGATACCTCTTCTCCTGTAACCGTCTTGACTACGTCTGGTCCGGTGATGAACATGTGTGACGTCTCCTCCACCATAAAGATGAAGTCGGTCATGGCTGGCGAGTAGACCGCTCCACCAGCACAAGGGCCGAGAACCACACTAATCTGTGGGATCACACCAGAAGAGGCAACGTTACGTCGGAAAATACCGCCGTAGGAGTGCAACGAGACAACGCCTTCTTGGATTCGGGCACCTGCTCCATCGTTGAGACCAATCATAGGTACCCCGACCGAGGCGGCCAGGTCCATGACTTTGTGGATCTTTTCGGCAAAGACCTCACCAAGAGCTCCACCGAAGACGGTGAAATCCTGAGCAAATAGACAGACGCGCCGACCGTGGATCGTCCCGAAACCTGTAATAACCCCATCGGTGTAGGGTCGACGCTCGTCCAGACCCATCCCGTGTGCCCGGTGGCGCGCAAGGAGATCCAACTCCTCAAACGAACCCTCGTCAAGCAGATAGTCGACGCGCTCGCGCGCGGTCATCTTCCCCTGTCCATGCTGTTTGGCGACCGCGGCCTCGGTGCCAGCGTGATAGGCCTCGTTTCGCCGCTTCTCCAGCTCTTCGATACGAGCAGACATTGGGTGAGTACTCATGTTGATCTAGGCTATCAGCTACCACCAGCAATCACGGAGGTAGTTGCGTGACGATTGAGGAATTGGTAGCCTTCAGTTCCTCTCTTGACCCAGACGAGGCTGAACGACTCTATGGGCTTGGGATCTTCCCGATGCCACTAGCCGATGGTTACGGCTGGTTCTACCCGGAGACGCGTGCTGTCGTAGTGCTTGGAGCCTGGCCGTTGCGTTGTCCGAAGAGCACCCTCCAACTCGTGCGTAGATATCGCGTTGGTATCGACATCGATCCGATGGCGATGGTCAGGATGTGTGCCGAGGTGGTGCGCGATGGCGGTTGGATCGATGCATCGATGATCGAGTTCTATGCTGCACTTAACGATCGAGGCCTTTTGCACTCTGTCGAGGTTCGTGGTGTCGGCGACGAGCTGGTCGGTGGCCTCTTTGGAGTTGGTGTAGGTGGAATTTTTGTGGGTGAATCGATGGTTCACCAGGTTCCAAACGCCTCCAAGCTCGCCTTCTTCGCCCTGGTCAATGTGGTTCGCGAACTTGGATACCAACTCATTGATGGTCAGTGGCCAACCGACCACCTGACAACGCTTGGCTTTCGAACGCTTCCCGGCGATGGCTATGCGAAGCTATTGACCGCTTGTAGTCGCATAGAGCCTGGGCGTTTCGAGAGCGGCTATCTCGACTCTACCCAGCTCAGGCTGCGCGATCTTGGGTAATGCGGTGCCGGACATACCAGGCCCCTGGCAGGAGGCCAGCCGCTAGGAGTAGCTTGACTAGGTCGCCGAGCAAGAACGGGGTAACCCCGAGCGCAAGTCCTTGGCTCAACCCAACGTGGAGGTTGATCATGAGAAACGCCATTCCAAATCCGTAGATGATCACGTTGCCAACAATCATCAGGAGTACAGTGCGACCGATTTTGCGATCGAGACCGGTCTCGGCGAGGTAGCCAACGAGCGCTGAGGCGGCGATAAATCCGATCAGGTAGCCAAACGAGGGGTTAGTCGCCATCTTAAGGCCGCCAGTGGCTCCCGCAAACCAAGGCACCCCGACGAGACCGAGGCCGACGTAGAGAAGGCTACCAAGTGTCCCTCGTCGTAATCCAAGCGCTGCACCCCCCAGGAGCACCGCAAACGTCTGGCCGGTGATCGGCACCGGAGTGAAGGGAAGAGGGATGCTGATCTGGGCAAAGATGCCAATCGCTATCGCAAATACCCCGATTAGGACCAAGTCAGTGACCAGACTTTCGGGCAGCAGATCGGTCAGGCTTTGTCGCTTTAGCCCCTGGTTGAGCACGTATTCTCTCCTCTCGATTGGTGTGTTCCGTCACTAGCGTATCAAAGATTACGAACGGTATAGCAGTTCAAGGATACATGACCAGTGCCAGCGCCCCGACAGCGAATTGCTCAGGAGCGTTCGTGGGAACCCGATAGCCTCTCTCGAACCGTTACTAGGAGGTCCGTACGTTGGTTGCGCCCCTCAGTTGACCATGCTGGTCAATCCGCTCAAGCTTGGGGTCTTTGTCGCCTGTTTTAACATTGAACCAGCGTGGGCCGGTTTCTAGGTTGGTGCCAGCTCTAGGATTGGTTTAGTCGCAGAGATCATCGTTGTGTTAGGCGGACTTGTGGGCGACTACATCGAAGGCGACCGCTCGTAGCTGGCGTTAGAGTACCACGCAGGACACTGCGGGCGAGCCGCCCGTGTTTCTTGCTTCGTCTCTGCTTCGCGTCAATTGGCGAACCGCTAGGCCTTGAGGCGAAGAATTGCCTCGATCTCGACCGGGGTTCCAAGCGGCAAGGAGCTGACACCTACGGCTGATCTCGTGTGTTTTCCCTGTTCTCCGAAGACCTCAACGACAAGGTCGGAGGCGGCATTCATGACCGTGGGTTGAGCGGTGAACTCTGGTGTACTGGCGACGAAACCGGTGAGTTTTACCCACTGAGCGATCTTGTCGAGGCTTCCGAGGTCAGTGGCTAGCCGCGAGAACATGTTGATCATGCATTGGCGGGCGGCGGCCTGTGCCTCCTCTGGGCTCACCGTAGCCCCGACGATACCGGTTACTGGGATCGTATCGCCTACGAGTGGCAACATGCCAGATACGAAGACGAAGGAGTCCACGACGAGGGTGGGAACATAGGAACCCTTCGCCGCTGGGGCAGGCGCGAGTTCGATACCGAGGCTGGCGAGTTTATCGTTAATATTCATGGTCTGAACGCTAGTCGATGATCGGCACGGCTGCCATGTCGGCTAGAGATCTGCAGCTGGTACCAGTACGAACACCACCATTCAGGCATTGCACTCATGACCCCAGCTGATGTCCATGAGGGATACGCCGAAGCGATCACCGAACGAAGAGCCGAGGTTCTCAAAGGCGCCTATCAAAACCACCCCGAACGCTTTGTAAACAAGATTCCGACCCGCCCACCCTCAACACCGAGGTCTGGATCAACCGACCAAGTGAGGAGGAGATGAAAGAGAATCCTTAGCCGGCCGGAAGTTAACGTTTTGGATGTTAACTGATGAATACTTCGTACAAATTCTGTAGAGACCTTCCGTTTCACTGTCGCAATCCCTATTGGGATTGTAACTGGCAGGGCGATGTAGATTACGTAGCTGCCATGAACCTACTCAACAGGATCAAAGATCGCGAGATCAACCGGTTCACTCCCTATAGGGAAGTGAAGAAGATCCTTGATGAGAGGTTCCTACGCGCAAATGGAAAGCCGGAATATCCAATTGGATACCAAGGCTAGTGCTCAACGGCTGAGACCCCAAGCAAACCACGACAACCCAAGTTGGACGTGGGAGGTGGTCAACCATCGATTCGCCCTAGTTCTGTCCCTGTGGATAGGGAAGAACACACAAAGGCTGCTGGAGAGCGAAGACAAAAGAGGTGCATATAGATGTATATGTATTTCGGAGCGGACGCGAGTGACATACGCACTCAAAGTCACTCGGGAGCAACGGTGGCAGACACGCGATTTGTTCAGCGGCTTGTAGTTAGCACGCTTAGGCTGATGTTAATGTGGAAGCGATCTGCGACTAGAGCTTCGAGGGCCATACCTATCGCCGGTGCCGGTATCGTTCTTGGAAGCTACGACCTTGCCGTCATCTCTGTCGCGCTTGCACCGATTCGGACCCAGTGGCACCTCTCCTCTGGCGTAGTCGCTTCACTGGGGACGGTTACGTTGTTGGGAATGCTCATCGGGTCGCTCACAGCTGGCTTTCTTGCGGATCGTATTGGTCGTCGCGCCATCATCCTATGGGACGTCCTCCTGTTTATGGCTTCCGCAGTTATGGCCGCGTTTTCACCAGATTTCGCTCTCCTGGCGGTTGCACGACTGGCAACTGGCGTTGCGGTCGGCATCGACTTTGCGGTGGTTTTCCCGTTTGTCACCGATGCGGCCACATCGAATAACAATGGATCAAGCAACAAGGGGCGTTCGATGGCGTGGATTCTGTTTGGTGCAAATTTTGGAACCTTGGCTGCCTACGGCGTTGGAGGGATGGTCCTTGCTGATGTGGGAGCTCTAGGTTGGCGAGTCCTATTGGGTTCATCTGTGTTGCTTGCACTCCCGCTCCTTCTGTTCCGAAGTCGACTGATCGAGGCTCCGAGTTGGTCTGAGCTGACTCCGTTGACTCTGAGGCAGCTCAGAAGGAGAGCCACTGTCGCACTCAAGCATGAACGCCTTGGTGCGCAGGCGCTGGCCACCCTCCTCTATCAGCTGACTGATCAGGGTGTTGGGTTGGTACTCCCACTCCTTCTCGTTACGATTCTCGAGACGTCAGCGAGCTCTGGTGCATTAGACGCAGTCCTGGTCAAAGTCGTCACCATTCCCGCGTCATTGGTTGCCGTGCTGCTGATCGATCGCGTGAGTAGGCGAAGGCTCCAGGTCACTGGATTTCTTGGCAGAGCTGTTCCCCTGTGCCTACTTGGCTTTGCCTTGTTGTACAACATCCATCTCTCACCACTCATCATCGGGTTGCTTCTGGCTGCTGGCTACTTTTTTGGGGCTGCGGGCCCCGACAAGACGACGGTCATCTCGCCATCCGAGTACGCGGCTCCGGAGATTCGTGCTACCAGTCAAGGACTGTCTCAAGCGGCAGGACGGCTCGGCGGTATTCTGGGGGTGACCGGGTATGCCATCTTGGTCACGCTTGCTGGACCAGGTGCAGGCATTCTGTTGTTCGGAGTAGCCTGTCTGCTCGGAGCGGTCATCTCGTTGGCGGCTCTGCCTCGATTAAACCCCATTATTACGGTTTCCGGAGACGAATCTGCCGACTCTTGACTTCTCTACAAGCCCGTGGTGGTGTGCGATGATCAGCCGCCGTCTGGGATCCAGCTCGATCCCGGTGTGGTTCTAACTGAGTTTTACGCGGTGCCAGCCGATGACAAGATGCGCTCGATCGAGCCAGCGCGCGCCACTACAGCGATGGCGTAGATGACATTATCGTTGTCTGGAGCCATCTTCATCCAGGAGTGGATCTTGCAAAAGTTCGAGAATGTGGTTTTCGTTCTCCTCGAGCTGGCATTCGAATCGACCGCAGTGGATCTTGTCGATTACAGCTTCGCTCACCACAGTCGTAACAACGTTGCTGCGCCGCGACGCTCCGTGCGCAATTGAATAGCTGTGTCCTTGGCTAGTTCGGCGCCGACCTCGGCCCGGTTGGAGAGCTTGCAATTTTGGCACGAGGGGGCTCAGGCTCGCTTTGATCGAACGGGAGCGCAAGCCCAGCCTGTAAGGGCGGGCTCAAGAGGCCGTTCAGAACGACCTATTGAGCCCCGAAGTTAGTATTGCCAACTCGACGATATGCACGTCGCTGAAGTCTTCATGCTGTCGGTCGTCGTGGAGGCTATCGCTGATACCGACCCCTCGCTCATAGAGCCACCGATGGGGGCCTTTGGTAAGCGCGTGAGAACCTACCATTACCTATGAGATCTTGAAAGGCAGGAATGAACGCATCGAAACGTCTCGACCAGCTCTTGATCCAAATCGCGGAGATTGGTCGCGACCAGGCAACCGGAGGTTACAACAGATTTGCCTACACCGAGACAGATCTCCAACTTCGTGCATTCTTTGCACAAACTGCGGAGGAGCTAGGGCTCGAGGTCGGTGTTGATGCCGCTAACAATCAGTGGGCTTGGTGGGGGGATCCAGACAGCGATCCTGAACATAACCTAGTACTTGGATCGCATCTCGATTCGGTGCCATCAGGCGGGGCTTACGATGGTCCGCTTGGAGTGCTATCGGCACTATCGGCAATAGCGGAACTGATCGGTGACGGCTTTCAGCCACGAAGTGCGGTTGGTGTGGCTAACTTCATCGACGAGGAGGGGGCTCGCTTTGGGGTTGCGTGCCTGGGATCACGAGTCTTGACTGGCGAGACCACCTACGAACGTCTCAGCCAGCTGATCGACTACGACGGGACCCCCTTTGTAGACGTCGTCAGCGCCACGGGAGTAGATCCGACGAGTCTTGGGCGTGACGATCGTGCGCTTTCGCGCATTGGAAGCTTCATTGAACTCCATATAGAACAGGGCCACCAGCTCATCGATTTAGATGCCCCGATCGGACTGGCGAGCTTTATATGGCCACATGGGCGTTGGTCGACCACCTTGACCGGTACGCCCAACCACGCGGGAACCACCAGGTTAGACGAGCGCGATGACCCACTGCAGAGGGCAGCTCGCTTTGTACTTGAGCTTGGCGAGCTCGCGATTGCTCGTGATGCCATCGCGACCTGTGGGAAGATTGTGGTTGAGCCAAATGCCGTGAATGCGATCGCGGCGACGGTCCGTCTCTGGATCGATGCAAGAGCCGATAGCCCTGACCGTCTTGCCCACCTCGCAACTGATATCGCCACGCTGGCCGAAGGGCTTGGAGGGAGGCTCGTCAACGAATCTCTCACTTCGATGACCGCATTCTCTGCGTCGTTAAATGAGAGCCTGGGGTCGTTGTTGGAGAACCCACCTGTTATAAGTACCGGGGCGGGGCATGACGCTGGAATCCTGGCGAGCCACGGTATTCCGACGGCGATGCTCTTTGTCAGGAATCCAACCGGCGTGTCGCATTCACCCGCCGAGAGAGCGAACCGAGAGGATATGGTTGCAGGTGTTGATGCGCTCATCAGCGTTATACGAGGATTGGCATCGTGAAGATCTATGCACAATGGGCGCTGGTTACACCGACCGACCTCCTCCCTGGGGTGATGGTGAGTGTTGAGGCGGATCGAATCGTCGGAGTAGAGAGCAAGGGACCAGAAGGAGCTGACTATCGTGTCGATCTTTTGACGCCCGGTTATGCGAACTGCCATAGTCACGCATTCCATAGGGGCCTGCGCGGACAGACTGGGCAGGCTGGCGATTTTTGGGCGTGGCGAGAGGCGATGTATGCGTTTGCTGACACCCTGAATCCAGAGCGCTATTTTGAGTTCGCTACCCTAGTCTTTCGTGAGATGTTGCTCGCTGGATTCACGAGCGTTGGAGAGTTCCACTATCTTCACCACGACCGTCACGGTATCGCCTATGCAGACTCTAATGCCATGGGGATAGCCCTTATCGAGGCGGCCAAGCTGGCGGGGATCCGCCTTGGACTTATCGACGTCTGCTATCTCCATGGCGGCCTTGATCGTGATGGTTATCGACCGCTTGAAGGCGCGCAGCGCCGTTTCGGCGATCAGGATCCAGATGGCTATCTAGAGCGGATTGACAGGCTCGTAGACTCTGAGACCGTCCATGTCCTCCGCGGCGTACACTCGCTGCGCGCGGTCTCGATCGACGAACTTGAGCTGGTGGTGAGGGGGGCTCCTGCTGATCCCTGGCACCTCCATCTTATGGAACAGCCCCAGGAGGTGGTGGACCTAGTCGCGTATTACGGCCAACGTCCTCTCCAGCTTCTCGAGGAGCGAGGGGTGCTCGACCATAATGCGAACCTTGTTCACCTCAATCAGCTCGACGACGATGAGATGGCTTTGTTGGTGCGCACAGAGGCGGTAACCTGTGCCTGCCCCACCACAGAGGAGGATCTCGCTGACGGACTGTCTCCAGGTGCGAGGCTGCTCAAGGCAGGTGCGCGTGTGACCCTCGGTAGCGATCAACACACCCGCATAGACCCGTTCTTGGAGGCATCTCGCTTGGACGCGCACGAGCGACTGCGCACCCTGAAGCGATCATCGGTAAGTACCGCCGCGCTCTGGTCGGTGCTGGCTGGCCATAACTCGATCGGATTTAGCGATGTCGGAAGGCTCGAGGTCGGCGCACTTGCCGATATGGTGGCGATAGATCTCCAGGAGCTAGGAGTAGCCGGCGTCGATCCCTTCGAGGCGGTTCGTTTCGCGACACGATCAGCGGTCTCGATGGTCTGGGTCGCTGGGAAAGTAGTCGCGACCGATATCGATGAGGAGCGTCGATCACTGGGAGCGGAGCTCGCAGCGATCGTTGCACGATGGCAAAAGGAGTAAGAGTGGGTAATCGTCATGATGAGAGCCGGTCGATCAGGGCCCCGAGAGGGACCGAGCTCAGCTGCCGGAGTTGGCTGACCGAGGCCCCGTACCGAATGATCCAAAACAACCTAGATATCGAGGTTGCAGAACATCCAGAAGATCTGGTGGTCTACGGAGGAATAGGGCGTGCAGCCAGGGATTGGGAGTCTTTCGATCGGATTCTCGCAACGTTGCGCAAGCTGGCGGATGACGAGACGTTGCTGGTTCAGAGTGGAAGGCCGGTAGGAGTCTTCCCGACGCATCCAGATGCTCCAAGGGTGCTTATCGCCAACTCGAATCTGGTTCCGCACTGGGCAACCTGGGAGCACTTCGACGAACTAGACGCCAAGGGCCTGATGATGTTTGGTCAGATGACAGCGGGAAGTTGGATCTATATCGGTTCACAAGGTATTGTGCAAGGAACCTACGAGACCTTTGTCGCCGCTGCCCAGACACACTTTGGCGGTGATCCGTTTGGGCGTTGGATTTTGACCGCCGGCCTTGGCGGAATGGGGGGCGCACAGCCTTTAGCGGCGACGATGGCCGGCTTCTCGATGCTTGCCATCGAGTGTGACCCGAGCCGTATCGAGCTACGAATTCAGACTGGATATCTCGAACATCGAGCACTCTCACTTGAGGAGGCGATGAGGCTGCTCGAGCAGGCGAAACAATCGGGCCATCCCACCTCGATTGGCTTGCTAGGCAACGCAGCCGAGGTTATCGAGGAGATGGTGAGCCGGAACATCATTCCTGATCTGGTGACCGACCAGACGAGCGCACATGATCCTCTACGAGGATATCTCCCCGCAGGTTACAGGCTCGATGCGTGGCGTCAAGCAAGCGATCCTGCTCGGCTGGTCGCGGATGCAAAACAGTCGATGGGGCGCCATGTTCAAGCGATGCTCGCGATGGCCGACCGTGGTGCGATCGCCTTTGACTATGGAAACAATATTCGTCAAGGCGCCTATGAAGCCGGCGTGGAGCGAGCCTTTGAGATCCCTGGATTCGTGCCCAGCTATATCCGTCCGCTCTTCTGTCGCGGTTACGGACCGTTTCGATGGGTAGCACTCTCTGGCGACCCAGAGGATATCTACGCGACAGATGCCAAAGTAAAGGAGCTTGTCGACGACGATCCCCACCTCCACCACTGGCTCGATATGGCGAGGAAGCGTATCAAGTTTCAGGGGCTACCTGCACGAATCTGTTGGTTGGGGTTGCGCGATCGAGCTCGAGTGGGACGTGCATTTAACGAGATGGTGGCGAGCGGAGAGCTGAGAGCACCGATTGTTATAGGTCGTGATCACCTCGATACTGGTTCGGTAGCTAGTCCGAATCGCGAGACCGAGTCGATGCGTGATGGTTCCGATGCAGTGTCTGATTGGCCGTTGCTAAACGCCATGCTCAACGTTGCTGGGGGAGCTACATGGGTATCTCTCCACCATGGCGGTGGTGTAGGGATGGGGTACTCTCAACATGCCGGGCAGGTTATCGTGTGTGACGGTTCCCCAGAGGCGGATCGCCGACTCGCTCGGGTGCTTTTCAATGATCCTGGCACCGGCGTGATGCGCCATGCCGATGCTGGCTATCCAGAGGCCCTTGAAGAGGCCAAGCTCCGTGGGCTCAACCTTCCTTCGGTGCGAGACTAGATGAGCGAGCTCCTATTCGGGAACTGCTCACTCGCTGACGTGGATGCCAGTGGCGCACTTCGCTTTATCGCTGACGGACTGGTGCACGTCAGAGACGACAGGATTGTTTTTGCTGGTCCACGAGCCCAGGGTCAGCATCTCACTCAACGGCTTGAGCTGCTTGACATGGAGTCGATGCTCGTCACCCCAGGACTCATCGACTGTCACACCCATCTGATCTATGCCGGTGATCGCTTGGGCGATCTATTGGCCCAGCGTGATCCAGACGATCCGAGTCGTGATCGGTTTGAGTCGGGCGGGATCCTGGCGACTGTGAACGCCACGAACCAGGCATCGCGAGCGTCGTTGGCCACGCTCGCTCGTAGCCGTATAGATCAGATGGCAGACCATGGGGTGACGACGGTGGAGGTGAAGTCGGGTTATGGTCTCTCGATGGAGGGCGAGCGTCGTCTTCTTGAGATTGCTCGCTCGCTCTCGGGGTATCGAGGCATCGAGGTTATAACCTCATTTCTGGGTGCTCATGCGCTGCCGACGGCCTATGCATCTCGGCCAGCCGACTACATCGCGCTATTGACCAAGGAGGTGATGCCGACGTTGGCAGCCGAGGGTCTTATCGACATGGTGGACTGCTTCATCGATCCGGAGGGCTTCTCTGCCTCGATCGTTACCCCCTACCTCGAGCGCGCCAGCGAGCTTGGCCTACCGATCCGTGCTCATGTCGATCAGTTTGGTGCCGCTGGGGGAGGAGAGCTCGCGCTCAGCTTTGGTGCGCGTTCAATCGATCATATCGAACACCTTTCAAGCGCTGCTTTGGCGACTGCTCGCGGGTCTGGGACGGTGGCGGTGCTGCTCCCGTTCGCCTACCTGCATAAGAGTCTCACGAGTATCCCGCCGATTATGGGCCTGAGAGATAACCAAGTGCCGATGGCGGTCGCGACCGATCTCAATCCAGGCACCTCTCCAACGGCCAGCTTGTTGCTTGCGGCCTATCTGTCTGTAACCCTCTACGGACTGCGCCCGGTCGAGGCTTTTGCGGGTATCACCCGTCGTGCGGCTGAGGCACTCGGGCTCAGCGATCGTGGCAGATTGGACCCGGGCTGTAGGGCAGATCTTGTGGCATGGGAGGTTGGTCACCCTTATGAGCTAGTAGCAAGCGTGTTTGACAGAAGGGCTCATCGGCTTGGCTAAGCCTTGATGGGCTAGCACGATCACGGTGGGTTTCGCACTCTTCATGAGAAGTTTGAGAGACCAGCTCGCGAGCCGATGATCGTTGAGGGAACGAGAAACCAAGTAGGCTAACTAGTCAGTTGTAACGCTGACCCCCTCTAGGAGCACTCTATGCCAACTAACACTACCAAACGAAGCCGAGGACCGTTGGCGGTCGGGCTTGTGGTGGTTGTGATCATCGCTATCGTCGTGACCTTCCTGGTGACTCGTAAGTCGAACCAGTCGGCATCGACGCCTACATCGGCGGCGCTAGGCTCTGCTGTGCCAAAGAACGTGCTTGCTAGGGCGACCAACATTCCAGAGAGTGTGTTAAAGACTGTCGGTGTCGATCCAGCGCTTGTAGCTGCCCCGCAGGTTATAAAGGGGGGTAAGCCGCTTACATTGAATGGCAAACCGGAGCTTCTCTATGTAGGAGCGGAGTTTTGCCCTTACTGTGCAGCCGAACGATGGGCGCTGGTAGGCGCACTCTCGAAGTTTGGAAGTTTCAATGGGTTGGAGCTGATGGAGTCGAGCAGCACGGATGTCTACCCCAACACCAATACCTTCTCGTTCCTACACGCAAGCTATAGCTCGCCTTACCTCTCGCTGGTGACTCGCGAGATCGAGACCCGAACCCATGCCCCCCTGCAGACCTTGACCACTAAGGAGAATGATCTCCTTAACCTCTATGACGTACCTCCGTACGTCCCAAATACCCAGGACAGTGGTTCAATTCCGTTTGTAGACTTTGCAAACAAGTTCGTGATAGATGGGGCCAGCTACTCGCCGCAGGTACTCGCCGGCTTGAACTGGCAAACCATCGCCGCTACGCTTTCGGACCCGACTTCGCCTGTGGCAAAGTCGATTGGAGGCACAGTCAACGAGATCACCGCCGCCGTGTGTGTGCTGACGCATAACAAACCAGGATCTGTATGCAAGACGTCACTCATTCAGGGACTCCAGAAGAAGTTGTAGCCGGTTACCCCGCGTGGGTGATCTGGCTCGTTCGTCTGCTGGCACTCGGTGCGCTTGGTGTTGCGATCTATCTGACCATTGCCCACTATGACACCAAGGTTGCCTTGTTATGTCCAAACAACTCAACGATCAACTGCCAGGAGGTCACCACCTCACCGCAGTCGGTGATCTTTGGGATCCCAGTCGCTGTCCTTGGTCTCGCCTATTACGTTGTCGTCTCGATCCTCGCCTGGTGGCCAAGGGCGAAGACGAGTGCCGGTTTTGAGATGCTTCGTCTGCTGGTCGCTCTCGGGGGAGTGGGGTTCATTCTCTACCTGGTCTACGCTGAGATTGTCGAAATTGGAGCTATCTGTCTCTGGTGCACCAGCGTCCATGTCCTCACGGTGCTCATCTTCTTGGTCTTACTCTATGCGTGGATGACCTACCGAGACCGTCTAGATACAACCACTCGATCCTGAGGACTAGGCCACCTAGGTTGGTGAGTCGAAGCCCTAACCGCATCGTCTCTGGGTTGGTTATCATAGGTGCCGACCGGATGGAGGAGCGGTAGAGGTGGCTGGGCAGCGGCTCTATTGCTCATGTACGAATGGTTCTGTCGATCCAGCCGAGCCCGGAGCACCAGCTATCTGCTCTCGGTCTCCTGCGAGATCGTCCACGACGAGTACGACTCGTGCAATGACGACTCGTGGTTCGAAGTTAAAGGCCGAACTCAGCACCAGATTGAGCTGGTTGTGAAGCAGCCGATGGCGTAATTTGTGTGGCTCAAGCACTGGTATCAAGAGGATGATCCGGTCGTAGTCGAGCAGCTTGTTGGCTATGAAGTCTCTTACCGGTTCGGTAATCGATTGGTAATCAGTGTTGATCAGTTCGAGTTCGACTCCAGGATCCCAATCGTTCCACTGTTGTTGTAGCTCTGTCGCCACCGCGTGCTGGTCGGGAAGCACGACACGGATAGCGATCTGGGTTTGTGCGAGCTCTTTGGCTGTGCTGAGGGCGGTAGCCGTTAGACGGGAGATGTTAGTTACAGGAATCACCACCAACAGTGACTCGTCTTGGCCCACTATCGGTTTGGTATCGAGCCCAAGAACACCTTGAACACGCTGATAGTAGGAGTGGATCCGCAGGAATAGCAGGATGAGGAGGGGAACCACAACAACGACGATCCAGGCACCTCCAAAGAACTTGGTCGCGATGAAGATGATGGTAGCAAGGGCGGTCAGAACTGCTCCAACCCCGTTGAGCGCCGCCCTTACTTGCCACCGCGATGGCTTAGCACGAGACCAGTGGATCACCATCCCGGTTTGGGCAAGCGTGAAGCCGGTGAAGACCCCGATAGCAAACATCGGAATCAGGGTATTGGTGTTGCCGTTGACCCCAATGAGAAGTAGTGCAGATAGTATCGCTAGAACGATGATCCCTCTGGCGAGCACCATGCGGTCGCTTCGCAGAGCGAAGAAGTGGGGGAGGTAGCCATCTTGGGCGAGAAGCCCCGCAAGGAGAGGTAGCCCCCCAAAAGACGTATTGGCGGCGAGTGCGAGTTCGAGGACGACGGCGAGGGCGATGATGTAGTAGAGGACCCCGTGACCGATAGCGATGACCATAATCTGGTTGAGTACGGTGTTGTTCGTCCTCGGGCCGATATGAAAATGTCCAGCAAGAATTGCTAGACCTATCAGCATTACTCCAAGAATTACTCCAAGAAGAAGCTCTGTACGCTTAGCGTGGCGTACTCGAGGTTGGCGGAAGGTCGGGACTCCATTCGCAATCGCCTCCACTCCCGTGAGCGCGCTGCAGCCAGAGGAGAAGGCCTTCAGAATGAGCAGTATCGAGATCGTCTCGATGGGGTGTGACGTGACTAACGACACTCCTTGTGCGTGGGCATGTGGGGCGAGTGGGTGAACGAGGCCAAAGATGATAACGAGAAAGAGACCAAGAACGAAGACCGCTGTTGGTAGGAAGAATGCGCGAGCTGCATCGCCGAGACCTCGGAGGTTGAGCAAGGTGACGACGAGCAGAATCGCTATGCAGAGCGGAACCGTCAAGGAAGAAAGTGTCGGGAATGCGGAGACTAGTGCCTCTACTCCCGCAGACACCGAGACCGCCACGGTGAGCGTGTAGTCGACGATTAAGGAGGCTCCAGCGAGCAAGGAGATTCCGCGACCGAGATTTGCCTTGGATACCGCATAACAACCTCCACCCTCGGGGTATCCCTCTATGACTTGGCGATAGGAGATGACGAGGATGGCGAGTAAGACCACGATGGCGATCGTGATTGGAAGGACCAGGTGTAGGGCTCCCAGACCCGCCGTCGCGAGAACCACCATAATCGCCTCGGGGCCGTAGGCGACCGAGGTGAGGGCATCGAGAGACAGCGCGGGCAACCCGGAAAACGTGGAGATCTCCTCGGATTTCATCTCAGTCGAACGCAGCGGCTTCCCGATGACGAGCCTGAAGGCGCTGTTCGCCAGTCCTCCCCGATCCCGATGACTGTTCGCGGGAGGAACAGGGGACGGAGTTGTCTCAGGCATACCGAGATCCTAGCTCATCGGTTGTATAGTCTCGGTTGGTCATCACACGAGACAACACTCGTGTGCTTGGGATCCGTTCATCTCGACTTTTTGATGCGAGGTCACGGCACGCACGCTTTGGAGTGCGACTCGGGTAGGCATCGGCGTGCCGATGCTGGTCATGGAGACACAGATCGAGCGAGAGGCTCGCTAGACCACCACCCGGATGTGACGACGTGCGCGAACCATAGCTTTGCGCTCAAGCTCATTGCGGCCACCCCAGATACCACGAGATTCACCCTTGGTAAGGGCCCAGTTCAGACAATCTTGTTGAACTGGGCAGCCACGGCAGACGCGTTTGGCCTGGTTTTCACGAAGCCGACGCTCTCCAGGTGACTCGCCCCTTGGCTCATCGGGTGGGAAGAAGAGATTCAACCCCCAACCTCGACATGCAGCCAGATCCCTCCAGTTTTCGCCTGTCATGTTTCCCCCCATGGATAGCGAACCGCCGTTGTTTGCGGCTGTTCCGATCAGCATAGAAGCTCAGTGATGGAAAAGTCAAGCTGTGCGACTGTTCATTTTTGACTCCCATCGCGCCTAGGGTGAGAAGGGTGCAGACATCGAAGGCTCGCATCATACTCTCAGAGCTGGTAGGAGATCCGCGACTGGTGCTCGTGACCGGGAAGGGTGGCGTGGGCAAATCGAGTGTCGCTCGTTTGATCGCCCTGATCGCTCAAGCTGGGGGACTCAAACCGTTGCTGGTCCTCTTTGACGAGTTTGGAGGGGAATCAGACGGGATTGAACAGGTCATCCTACTCCCTGACGCCGTCATGCTCGAGTATCTCGAGACGCATGGTTTTGGTCCGCTAGCCCAGCGGCTATTGAAGTCGGGCGTCATCGACGCGGTCTCGACCGCGATCCCGGGAATTCGCGACCTTCTTGTATTGGGCAAGATTAAACAGCTCGTGAACTCTGGCATCTACGATCTTGTGTTGGTGGACGCACCAGCTTCGGGGCATCTACTCTCGTTACTCTCATCACCTGACGGTCTTAGCGCGATCGCAGCTGATGGGCCAATCGCTTCGCAGAGCGCTGATGTGATCGCCCTACTGCGTGATCAGGAGTTGACCGGTGTCGTTTTGGTCACACTGCCCGAGGAGACTCCGGTGCAGGAGACGAGCGAGGTGTATACCCATCTGAGGACGCTGTTGGCGACTAATGTGCTATCTTGCGTGGTGAATCGTATGCCAGCTATGGTAGACCGACGCGATGACCTGGTGCAAGGATCGGCTGAGGATCGAGCAAACTATTATCTAGCTGCGCGTTCCACTTTCGCGAGCCAACAGGCAAAGACGGTTCGTGACCTTCTCCCAGTCCCAACTTTTGAGCTTCCCTATGTCAACGACGCCACTCAGCCCACCAGAGCGGCCCTTGCCCTATTCGATCAGGTGGACGAGTGGGGGATCCGCTAATGGATCTCCTCGATGCTATAGGCACCAAGGAGACGATCGTCTGCATTGGACCAGGAGGCGTCGGCAAGACAACGAGCGCAGCTGCAGCTGGGCTATTGCTCGCGAAAAACGGACGTAAGGTCTGTGTCTTGACGATCGATCCTGCCCGTCGCCTCGCGTCCGCTCTGGGTCTCGATCAAGTCGGCAATGAGCCAGTGCTGGCGAGCGAGGAGATGCCTAACTACTGGGTGGCGATGCTCGACCCCAAACAGACCTTCGATGCTATGATCGCACGTTACTCTTCTTCGAAGGCCCAGGAGCAGGAGATCGTTGATAACCCTGTCTACCGCAATTTGGTTACCCGACTATCGGGCACCCAGGAGTATATGGCTTTTGAGCGCCTCTGGGAGCTGAGAGAGAGTCAGCGCTTTGACACCATCGTCGTTGACACTCCGCCGGCTCAGGCGGCGATTGATTTTCTGCATGCGCCAAGTCGCCTCGCCGGGTTCTTGGATAATCGCGTATTCAAGTTCATGCTCAAACCACCTCCAATCTATCTTCGGCCAATCGCAATGGCGACCCGTGGCCTAGTGAAACAGATTGCTAACGTGGTAGGAGCGGATGTCGTAAACGATACCATGAACTTCTTCCAGGCGTTTTCGGGTATAGAGGATGGTTTTCGCCAACGGGCGCTCATGACGAGTGAGTTGCTAGCCTCCGAGACCACCAGCTATCTCCTGGTCTCCTCACCAGCTCCAGATGCGCTGGCATCGGGGAGTCGCATGGTGGAGTTACTCAAAGGTATCGGACACGAGGTCGATAGCGTGTTGATCAATCGAATGACGCCGACCTACGTCCTGGATCCACGCGACGTTAATGCACCGCCACAAGCGCGTGATGATCTGGAGCGCCTTGTGCGAATGCGTGCACGCGAACAGGCGGTGATCGACGAATGGGGAAGCGGGCTATCCCTGCAGGGGTGGTATCTGTTAGAGGACCTGGCCAGTGATGTGTCGAACCTTACCGTGCTCAATGAGGTCGCCGAGATGATGCAGCGGTGCGCTTTGGTTCCATTCCGGGAGGCAGAGTAGGATAATCATCTATGGCAGCCATTCTTCTTGTCACTGATTCGCCCGAGCTCGAAGAGGAGCTCGCCTCCACGCTTGACGCTGATGAGCATACGCTCTACGCTGTCTCCGAAGGAAGGGCCGTTCGAGCGGCAGCGGCGGAGATCCAGCCGGATGTCGTGCTGCTGGATTCGCAGATTGGATCGATGGGCGGTATTGCTGTATGTATCGATCTTCGGCTCGAGGCCGACGCCGGAAGACTGGAACAGACTCGCATCATTCTGCTTCTCGACCGAAGGGCTGATGTCTTCACAGCTAAGCGCTCTGGAGCCGATGGTTATCTGGTCAAACCCTTGAACTCGCTGATGGTAGCTAACGCGGTCGAGACGGTGCTCGATGGTAACCTTTTTCTGGACAACTCCTATCAACCGCTTGACAGTAGCTATGAGGTCCGAGAAGCCTCTACACTGGTAGCTGACGGGAAGTAGCGCAGCTTGGCAGCGCGCAGCGTTCGGGACGCTGAGGTCGCGGGTTCAAATCCCGCCTTCCCGACCATATGAGTACTTCACAAGTGCGCTTCGCCTCAACAGTGATGCTAGTTCGTGAGGCTGATAGAGCCTTTGAGGTTCTGTTGTTGAGGCGGAATAAGGATCTTGCCTTTGCAGGAGGTGCGCACGTTTTCCCTGGAGGTTCGGTAGATCCAAGTGATGCTCAACCTGGTCTGATCGCGCGATGCTTCGGCCTGTCCGCCGCTGAGGCGGACGAGCGGCTTGGCACTCCTGATGCGCTTAGCTTTTATATCGCCGCTCTTCGTGAAGCCTTCGAAGAGGCAGGGATTCTCCTTGTGTCTAAAGACTCCGGTCAGCTAGTTGACGATCTCGATGAAAAGCTTCGAGATTGCCGTCAGAGTCTTGTGGCAGGGCAGTGCACGTTCACTGAGATTGTCGAGACTCTCGACCTGCATCTAGATGTAGGTGCACTTGCTTACGTAGCGCACTGGGTTACACCGGAGGGGGCGCCGAGAAGGTTCGATACCCGTTTCTTTCTGGCGTCAGTTCCAAGCCAACAGCGCGCAACGCCCGATCGTTCCGAGATCGTTGGCCAAGTATGGGTGACTCCTTTGGATGCGCTTGACCAGTATCGCCGGGGTTATTTCGAGTTGGTGCTCCCAACCGTCAAGAATCTTGAGTTTCTCGCCTCGTTTGACACTGTTGACCATCTGATGGGAGGCGCTCGTTCGTTGACTAGTGTTGAACGGATTCAGCCGAGATTCTATCGAAACGTCGACGGCTCTGTCGCTGTTGCCCTACCGGGATCGCTCGAGTATGAGCATGCATCGGCGACGGTTTTGGCCCACGGGGAGGCGTTACCCACTCGTCCGAGCCAGGTTAAATGAGGTGGTAGTAGCCCACCGCGTGCTTGGAGTTTGCTTTTTGCCTTGGCTATAGCAAGAGACGAAAGCCGATGTTTACCACTGTCGGCCAATTATCTCGATCTGCGGTATCTCCAGATTGCCTAACTTTCTTGACCTGGAGCTACTCAGAGTTCGTCTCCTCGTACTGAGCTGGCAGCCGAAGAATGTGTCGCTAGAAGGTTGACAACGCTAGAGCACATCTCTACTATTCAGATGAATATTGCCGGGCCAGTCCCTCTGTGATGCTTGTCGTGATTCCAAATTGCTCCTTGCGGTGAAGAGTGCCGCCTCTGTTCTCGATTTCAAGGGCGATCGCGGCCAGGCACGTAATTTCGTCGACTGACCTCTGAAAAAATAGATCTATATCAATCGACTCTCACAGAGAACTGGGGGCACCTGAATCTCCGCATCCACACCAACATTGTTAGTGAACTTAGGAGTTTGAGAAGTAAACAGCTGTGCGTGATGACCTCATGGAAGCTCGTTTGACTGAGCCGCTTAGAGGAGGATCTGTGGAGGTGTTTTGGTGTGACCCAGTGCAGGTCGGGACGCTCGGATCTCTTCTGTGGAGCATTGTTTTTTCGTTGGGGACGATACGTATACAATGTTTACCCTTTGTTCCTTGAACGTCTAGGTAACTGGGTGAATCTATTCACTTTGGCTCAATAGCTTGAAACCCATGATGAAACGTTCTCGGTTACACCGTAGTTTGCAGATAGCCCTCGCCCTAACTGGAGCGGCTGGCGTACTCGCCGCATGCGGATCAAGTTCTGCCTCACCGTCAAAAACCAGCGCATCGAAGACTCCAGTGGTTCCACTTGTTGTCTATGGTGCTGAAGGCTATGCACCGGTAGTCGCTAAAGGTTTCCAACAGGCTACCGGAATCCCGACTGAGATGGTAAACCACTCTACAGGTACCCTCTTGGCCAAGATCTCGGCAGAGGCTCAGAATCCACAATGGGGCGTGCTCTGGACTGATGGTTCGGATGCCTATGCTGCGTTAGATCAGCAACATTATCTGTTGCGTGGCTTCGAGCCCAATACTGGGAGCCTGACTTCTCTCGGCAAGTCTTTGGTTCCTGCTGACCAGAGTTATATCCCCACCGGGTTAACAACTGCTGCTGCCTTTGTCTATAACTCCAAGGTTGTGAAGAGCCCTCCTACCTCCTGGAGCAGCTTGCTTACCTCGCAGTGGAAGGGTGCTATTGGAATGAACAATCCAGCGATATCTGGCCCTACCTATACTGCAGTCGCCTCGGTCATGAGCCAGCAGGGTGGCGTCGCCAAAGGCGAGGCTTATTTCAAGAAGCTGGCTGCCAATGGGCTCCACGTATATCCGACGAACAAAGTGACTCTCAACGCTCTGCTGACCGGCGCGATCAAGGTCGCGTTGGTGCAAAACTCTGCCGGGATCGGATTCGCGATGTCCTCTCCGAGTCTCAAGCTCGCCTATCCTGATAAGTCCGCCCTCCTCCCTGGGGTTATTGGCATCGATGGGAAGGCATCGAAGACCGAGATCGCCGAGGCGAAGAGGTTCGCTGACTTCGTCTACAGCCCCAAGGGTCAAGCATTGATGCTCAGTGGTGACCCACAGGGCGACTCGCTCTTTTACCCCATCGTAAAGGGCACCAAGCCTCACTCTCAGGTCCCCAACTTAAAGGCTATTCCAACCGATTACCCGAATCCGATCGTGTGGGGTTCTCGCGAAGCCAGCATCAATGCTTGGTTTACCAGCAACATTGTTCAGTAGGTAGTTGCTTGTGGTAGCGCTTCTGGAGCGACCTGTCGACAGTAAGCATCACGAACGATCAGGTTCGGTGCTAACTCGGTGGTTGGGTCGACTCGCTGAGTTCTTGGGTTGGCCGATCTTCTGGGTTGTCCTAGTAGTCGTCCTCCTGGTGCCGACGGCATGTTTCTTGATCCTGGCGATCTCGCCGCGCTTGTTCGGTCAGGGGAGTTCCTGGTTTACGATCTCAGCTTTTCAGCAGGCACTCACCGGAGTCACGCTGCAAGGGATGGCTGACTCGCTGGTGGTCGGTGTTTTAGCCGCACTCCTGGCAGTGACCTTTGCTATCGTGTTGGCCTGGCTACTGCAGCGGACCAACGTCTCCGGTCGTAGGGTCTGGTCTATCTCGATCTGGACGATTTTGTTAGTGCCGAGCTACATCATCGCAGTTGGTTGGCAGGTAATGCTGGGCCAGGGTGGGCTGTTGGCCTCGCTTGGCTTATATAGTGCGAGCTACACCAAGATCTTCTTTGGCCCAGCTGGCTACACTTTGATCCTGGCAATCAAAGGGATACCGTTTGCCTACTTTGCGGTCGCTGGATCCATTTCAGCGCTCGGATCAAGCTTTGAGGATGCAGCCCGGGTGCACGGCGGAGGGAGACTCAGCACGCTTCGGGTGGTGATTCCGATGGTGCTCCCGTCTATTTTTGCCGGTCTCATTGTCGTGTTTGCCGAGTCTATCGCCGACTTCGGTACTGCAGCGGTGATTGCACCTAACGCGCATTTCCCGATAGCTACCTACAACCTCTATGTCGCTCTATCGTCATATCCGGCGAACTTCGGTGTGGCGGCGGTGATCGGGTGCATGTTGGTGGCGGCGGTTGCTGTGGCGCTGATGTTGCAGAAGCGATTTTTGAAGAGTCGTTCGTACGCCGTTCTCGGCGGTAGGATGCGGATTGCGGGTCGATCTCGACTCACTCGCCGTGGTCACGTTATGGTGCTCGGTGTCTTGGTGGTCATCTTTTTCGTGGCTCTTGGGGTTCCGATTATCGGGGCATTGGTCTCCTCGATGCTCAAGCCGTTCGCAACCCTGTCGCTTCACAACTTCACTTTGAGCGCTTACCGTGGGCTCTTCAGCGTATCCGGGCTCGGCGGATCAATCGGATTCTCGTTCAAACTCGCCGTGCTGAACGGCTTCTTGGCGCTCTTCCTTGGTGCTGTGATCGCACGTCGCCTCTCTAAGCGAGGAACGACTTTTATCGACAGGCTACTTGACGTGACTGTGTTAGCAGCCATAGCCTTGCCTGGTCTTGTGTTGGCAGCGGGCTATATTTTCGCATATAACCTACCAATACTTTCGGGCCTGGGTATCGACATCTATGGCACTGTTCTCGTTCTGATTATGGCCTATTTAGCAGGCGCACTCCCTTCGACTACACGAGTTCTCGCAGGACCGATGTCTCAAGTCCGGGGCTCTCTTTTGGACGCTGGAAGGGTTCACGGTTCTGGTCTTGCCCAATCATGGTGGCGTTGTGCGGTGCCACTCCTCGGCCCTAGCCTGCTATGGGCTTGGTTACTCACCTTTGCGGCTACTTTCTTGGAGTTACCAGCTTCAGAGTTGTTGGCACCCCCGGGTACCCAGCCGGTTGCGGTTGCGATACTACAGGTACTAGGGAAGTCAAATATCTCACAAGGAACTGCGCTGTCAATCGTTGCCCTCTTGATCGATCTTGGCATGATCATCGTCATTTCGATCCTGTTCCGTTTCCTTGCTCCTAAGGGTTGGAGACGGTTGGGCGCAAATGTACTGTAAGGAGTGATAAATGGGATTAGCCGGAGGCACAGCGCCGAGTCTAAGGATTGACGGAGTTTCAAAGAGCTACGTGTCGGGTAAGCTCGCTCTTGACCAGGTTCGTTTCCAGGCAAGATCGGGCGAGTTTGTTGTGCTGCTGGGGCCATCTGGCAGTGGGAAGTCGACCCTGATTCGCTTGATCGCCGGTATCGAGACCCTCGACAGCGGTGAGATCGCCTTTGACGGCAAGACGGTAGCCGGTGGTGGTAAACATCTACCCCCAGAGGAGCGCGATCTGGCGATGGTGTTCCAGGATTACGCGTTATGGCCGCACATGAAGGCGGTCGAGAACGTGGCGTTTGCCCTGCGGCGGCTCAAAATGGGAGCTAGTGAGCGACGACGTAAGGCGCTAGAGATGCTTGACCGCGTCGGCCTTGCAACCCATGCAGAGCAGTACCCAAACGACCTCTCCGGTGGTGAACAGCAGCGGGTGGCTCTTGCACGGGCATTGGTGGCCAAGCCGGGACTGCTACTTTTTGACGAGCCTCTATCAAACCTCGATGCAGACCTCCGTGAACGCTTAAGGGTCGAGATCGCGAGTTTGACAAGGGAGTGCGGATCAACGGCAGTCTACATAACCCACGATCAGTCGGAGGCGTTCGCGCTCGCAGACAAGATCGGTGTGCTACATGCGGGAAAACTTGTCCAGTATTCCACTCCCGAGGCTCTCTATACCGCACCCGAGACCCCGTTTGTCGCGCGGTTCACCGGGCTGGCGGGTGAACTCCCAGGCTGTATCGAATCGTGGATCGGGGATGAGACCGTTGTGGTCCGAGTTGGTGATACCAGAATTAAGGCGAGGGCAGGCAACTTGGACAGGAATAAGCCAAGTGCCAATGTACACGTGTTGATCAGAACGGCAGCCGCTACATTGACACCAGCGACAGTCGATGATCATCAGCGCGCGACCAATGAACTAAGCGGTACAGTATGTGACGTAGCCTTCCGAGGTCGTGGTTATGACCACGTTATAGAGGTCGCCAACGGACATCGGCTCGTCGGTGTTTTTGGGCCAGATCGTCTTGATCGTGGATCCGAAGTTAAACTATCGCTAGACCCGGTTGGCTGTTTCGCCTTTGGTGATGTAGACGCCGGTGTGACAACAACTCCGCTGGTAGCAGACAGATCCTTGGCTTCGCTCTCTATGTCAACCAGCTAGTCGATGGACTAACTGTCATCCTCAAGCGCGCTGCATTGCTCGGCTTCTAACTCAAAAACTACTATTGGTTCGCAAGCGATTTAGGTTTGGCGTTCTCAACTTGGTTAGTTGCTGCGGTGTTGGCGATAACCCTTGAGCTATGTTCTTTGGTGATTATGGGATGTAGCGGGAGACGGTGGACGATCACTTGCGCTCGATCAAGTGTTCTGGTTACGTTTCCGAAGGTGGAGGTGCACGCCATGGGGAGGCAAGTGACGGTCTTCGCAATGACACCATGGATCGATTGACCTTGGGCGTGAAAGTTGTGTCGTAGATGAGCCTTGTTACACGTTTGTCACAGCATCCCAGAGGTGAGCGGTGCACTGTAGCAAGTCATGCTCTTGTCGGCCCATCTCCTGCAGGATCATCGAGGTGAGATCGACTACTGCCGACAACTCTGAAATGGTTGGAGCAAGAGGGATGCTCCCGAGGAGTGGGAGCTGGTACCTGTTAGCGATTGCGGCTCCACCGCCACTACCGAATGGGGTCAGAGTCTCCCCGTGCGGGCATTCAATGAAACTCATGTTCTCGATAACGCCGAGGAGGGTGAGATTCGCCTTGATCGCGAAGGATGCGGCACGCTCGGCGACGTGACTGGCGAGAGGGGAGGGCGTGGTTACAAGAGCCACCTTCGTCGCTGGCAGTAGGCGGGCGAGCGTCATTGGGATATCGCCGGTACCCGGAGGCAAGTCGATGATGAGGTAGTCGGGGTTGTCCCATGCCACATCCTCGACGAAGTGCTGTAGTGCTCTCGATAACATGAGGCCTCTCCACATGATCGCCGATTCTGCCTGTTCTACCATCATGCCCATCGAGACAACGGCGAGCGATCCTGCCCCGATCGATTTTAGGTAGGGCTTGATCTGAAAGTTCTGGGGATCTCCATCGGCGCTTAGGCGTTGGTCGGTTGCCGAGAGAAGTTGTGGTTGCGAGAACCCCCAGATATCTGCATCTAGTACTCCTACGCGATAACCTCGCTTCGCGATATTCTCGGCGACGGCGATCGCGAGTGATGATTTACCTACCCCGCCCTTCCCTGACGAGAAGGCGATGAGTTGGGTTCCTTCGAGTTCCGGTGGTGTCGTGCTGGCATCTTGAGCACCTTTGCGAGCAAGCTGCAAGGCTCGCTCCTTCTCATCTTTGGTTAGCGTGGTGAAGGACACTGTGAGTTCGCGACCATGACGATCCACCTCGTCAATAGCATCGAGCAGACTAGATCTGATTTGGTTCTTTAGTGGGCAACCAGGCGTAGTCAAGGCGATTAGTACAGAGATCTGCCGCTTTGAGACGTCTACCTTCTTGACCATTCCGAGTTCGCCAAAGGTCAAACCAAGCTCTGGGTCGGCCAATCCCTCGACTACGGCTCGTAACCTTGCCTGCAGCGTGGATGGAGTAGCGTCTGAAACCATGCATCTAGCCTACTTCGCCTGCGGTGAATAGGATGGAAGAGGCCGAATAGTCAGCCCTGTGGGCTGCCTGTTGTGGTAGTGCGTTAGGTCGTCTGTCACCCCCGAACGGGCTGAAAGCTTCACGCTATACTGGTAGACAAGAGAATATTTTGAAGGAGCAGTTATGGCAATGACATCAGTGAAAATTGGCAAGCGCCCATCGGTGATCACCTTGAGCGATCGTGCAGTGGCGAAGGTCGCTGCTTTACTCTCGGAGGAGGAGGGTGCGGAGACGCTGTTTCTCCGAGTGGCGGTGGCTCCGGGCGGCTGCTCCGGGTATAGCTATGACATGTTCTTCGACAGCGAGATCGCCGATGATGACATCTCGGCTACCTACGGTGACGTGAGGGTCGTGGTGGATTCGGCGTCGGCTGAGCTGATCAAAGGGGCGACACTCGATTACAGTGATTCGCTGAGCGAGGCTGGTTTTCATATCACCAATCCGAACGCAACCCGAACCTGCGGTTGTGGATCATCGTTCTCTTAGCGAATAGCTAGCGCTATACGATCGTCTGCGAGTCTGCTTGCTCCTCGGAATCGTCCAGCAGCTCGCTGGGGAGTCCGAATTTGTAGCCAACCGAGCGCACTGTTTGGATGAGGGAGTCGTAAGCCTCGCCCAGTTTGGCGCGAAGTCGGCGGATATGGACGTCTACGGTGCGAGCTCCGCCGTAGTACTCGTAACCCCACACACGCGAGAGTAGGGTCTCCCTTGAGAAGACCTTTCCTGGGTGACTGGCGAGGAATTTTAGGAGTTCGTACTCCATGTATGTGAGGTCCATCGGAGTCCCGGCGAGAGTCGCCTGATAGGTATCGGTGTCTAACATCAGTGGACCGATCGCAATTCTGCTGTGTTCTTCTGGTTGCCCATGTCGTGCCAGCAGATGTTGGAGGCGCACCGCAAGCTCTGTCCGGTCAAAGGGTGAGACAGCAAAATCGTCTATCACTCCTTCGCGTAACGCCAGCTCTTTCACCTGGTGCCGCTCAATGAGGAGCAACAACACGACGCCGCTGTCCCGATGTTTGCGAATTCCTCGGCACAGCGTCACAGCTTGCTCGAAGTCGGTGGTCGCATCGACGATAACCCCTGTGACCTGGCTGGGGAGGGTAGTCTCCTCCGAGTCGATAGTCAAGAATTCGTAGCCGGTGTCGTCATAGAAATCTATGACTCTGCCTACGTTTTTTGGAGAGTAAACAGCGACTGTTGTCAACTACAACACCCTCAAATAGCGCCCGAGTTCGTACTGTGAGATCCGAGTATTGTAACGATCCCATTCTGCGTGTTTGTTGCGGATGAACCATTCAGTAACGTGATCCCCAAGAGCTTCACGCACCAAAGTTGACTCCTCCATCCGAAGAAGGGCCTCTTCAAGACTGCTTGGGAGTGGGATGATGTCGAGCGCATCTCTTTTCGAGTCTGGCAACGTGAAGAGGTTCTCGTTGGTCTCGCGAGGGAGGTCGAGTTCCTTGGTGAGGCCGTCGAGGCCGGCTGCCAAGATCACCGAAAAAGCGAGGTAGGGGTTGCAGGCTGGATCTGGGGCGCGGTATTCAACCTGGTAGTTCTCTTCGCGCGTCGATGGGGCAACTGGGACTCGCACCAGTGCCGAACGATTGTGATGCGCCCAGGCGATGTGGGCTGGAGCTTCGTATCCTGGGACCAAGCGTTTGTACGAGTTCACCCACTGGTTGGTTACTGCGGTAATTTCGCCGGCATGGGCGAGGAGTCCGGCGATGAAGTGATGTGCTCTCTTGCTGAGGCCATCAGCCGAGGCGGGGTCGGCGAATATATTTTCATCCTCATCGAAAAGGGCCATATGAAGGTGCATTCCTGAGCCCTGTACTCCTGCAAGAGGTTTTGGCATGAAGGTGGCGAGCACGCCGGCATTCGCCGCAGTGCGTGAAATAATGAGGCGAGCGGTGATGATATTGTCGGCCATAGCCAGAGCATCGGTGGCGCGCAGATCGATTTCGTGCTGGGACGGGCCGTCCTCGTGGTGGGAGTATTTGACAGCGATCCCAGTCTCTTCGAGCGCGAACACCGTCTCCTTGCGGATCTCTGAACCGGTGTCACTCAGTGATAGATCGAAGTAGGAGCCCTCATCTAACGGCTTGGTGGTCGTTGGGTCGAGGTAGAAGTACTCTATCTCTGGGGAGACAAAAAAGGTAAGACCGAGTGCGCGTGTACGTTCTAGTGTGCGTTTCAAGACGTTGCGTGGACAGCCATCAAAGGGGGTGCCATCTAAGTTGACGATGTCGCAAAACATCCTTGCGACATGTGGCTGATTTGGCAGAATGGTGAAGCTATCTGGGTCAGGTCGTGCTATCACGTCGCTCTCTTGAATACGTGAGAAGCCATCGATAGCCGATCCGTCGAAGATCATCCCCTCGTCGAGTGCGTTCGCCAACTCTGCTGGAGTGATTTGAAATGATTTAGGAATGCCTAGGACGTCGGTGAACCATAGTTGAATGAATTTGATCCGACGCTCTTCGACGACGTGCAGCACAAACCGCCGCTTATCCTCATGTATTTTACTTGGATCCACACAGTCACTCTATGGGTGAAGTGACAGAGTTGGATCGGTGGACCTTTGACAGTTAATGTCGAGTTCACATTGGCTGGTGATCTGTTAGCGATTTTTGTGTCTACAGCCTCTGGAGTTTGGTTAGCGATTGTGCAGCAGAAAGGGTGACAAAAGCGTAGTGTTGCCGTATGTATCGATTAGTTCACCTCAAGAGTGTCCCTTTAGATGGGCCACGAGCGCTGTAGTTACCTGGGCGTCGTCGCTGTTGGTAAGCCATTGATCTACATCTTGTAACCTCACCCACGCAAGCCTGTCGATCTCGTCGTCAGGTTGATGTTCGCTGATTGCGACGATTGTAAGTGTAAAATAGGTAACTGTTTTGGTACGCCTGGACTGATCGAGATAGGTAAGAACACAGAGGACAGGTCCAACTTCTGTTCGTATACCAGTCTCCTCCTCTACCTCCCGAATCGCGCAATCTGCCAGACTTTCACCTGGTTCACACTTTCCCTTCGGCCAGGACCAATCGTCGTAACGAGGGCGATGCACTAGCAAGACTTCGTATGCGTGTTCATCGTTAAGTCGACAGATGACACCTCCCGCCGCCAGTATCACCTCGCTCTTCCCCATGGCGACCACCTCCGTGGGTTACACTACTAGTTGAAGCCGCACCCAGCAGCGGCCATGAAGTCAGGCTGGGAAAAGGACTGAGCGAGGAGATATTAGATACGATGGCAGCCCTGCACCTCCTGCGGCGAGGTGTTATGTTCGGTTTAGCTGGTGTTTTCGGGGTAGTGATGGCATCGTGTGCTGGTCCTACTAACCATCGGAGGTCTTCATCAACGAAGGAGACCGCAGTGAAAGTGCCTATGAATACGGTACCTCCACCTGCATTGACAACTGCGTTGGCCGCGTTTGCGACGACACCGGTGCGGATGTCGATCGCAGTGAGCGAACTAACATCAGGTGTCGATCGTAGGTTGACGGTCTACGCCGCCTGGGATCCGATCGATCGCGACGGCGAGGTGGCTACGATTGGAGCGAACGCCGGTGTTGAGTCAGGCTACGGTGCTTCCAGGATCGTGAATGGCCAGGCTTGGAGCCTGATAGCCGGCCACTGGTACAGGGTTGGCTTTGGTCAACAGGTGATTGGCAAGGTTGTCGCGGTGGTTGGAGTGATCAAGTTGATTGGGCAGGTTCACGCTGTCGCCTCGCAAGTCATAAATGGGACGACCTGCCTGGGGTTTGCGGGATCGCTCTCCCAGGGGCAGCTGCTTGCCATAGAGCATCATCATGGTCGTGCGACTCTCATGCAGGCACTCGCCGGTATAGATAGGTTGGGCTATACGGTCTACGTCGGGGGTCCATTCGTGCGTGGTCTCGATATTACAGCTATCGTCTCGGGCCACCGAGTGCGTTACCGAACCCAGTGGCTGTTGACCTTCCCGAGTTGGGGGACGCCGGTGCAGATTCAGCCACCGGTTAGCGCTTCGGTTTTGCCTGGATCTGCCCCGGCTGGTGGGCTTCTTCCGCTCTGACAGGAGGGCCAGAAGCCCCGTCTATAAGGGCAGGGAGGTTCACCGATTTCGATTGGTCGTGCCAGGTATCAGATGTCGAGCTTGTTGGTGCGTCATTTGTGGGCAGCGTCGTGCTCCTGGCTACCCACGGCCTCGGGTCCAGCAAGACGACCGCAGGCCTCTTCGTCTTGGCCGCGGTTAGACGATGGATATAACCAGCAGATCGCTCGGTCGATTAGGCGTCACGGCTGGTGAGCCGCCAGTTGGCGATTAGGAAGATGATCACGGTATAGATTGCGAGGATGGCTAACCCTGCCCATGCGCTGAAGGTATTGGGTTGGGAATGGACGCTCATCAGGGTTCGTCCGATCGTGAACGGAAGAAACTTATTGATGTCGTTGGATAATGACGTTGGTAGCGCCGTCACCAGAAGTGGCAGTACGAGGACTAGGGCTACAAAGGTGGTGATGGCACCAGCCGTATGTCGAACGATCACGCCAAGCCCGAGGGCGAAGAGGGCGAGCAGCGCCATGTAAAGACCGGTGCCTGCTACCGCACGCAACACGTTAGTGCCGCCGAGCGATGCGGTCGGGGTTGTGCCTGAAAGAATGGCTTGGCCGACGAAGAAGCTTGCAAAGCTAACTATCTCTGCGACGATAATCGCCACGATAGCGAACATAACGATCTTGGCAACAAGCACCTTTGAGCGAGATGATGCCGCTGTAAACGTCGCGCTGATCGTTCCGGTGGCTACCTCAGCAGTAAAGACCAGGATCCCGAGCACTCCGAGTGCCAACTGGCCAAGCAGGACACCAGAGAGGCTGCGCGAGGTGGGGTCAAAGGCAAGACGTTGCCCTGGGCCGGCATGGTTCCAGTTAGCCGCGATTGCGAAAGCACCGAGCGATGAGATGCCAATCGTAAGGACTGCGGTGACGAGGAGGGTGAAGACGGTGGAGCGCACCGAACGAATCTTGATCCACTCCGAGGAGAGGAGGTCTCCAAAACTTTGTCGGCGATCGGTGGTTGTAGCGATGCTCATGCGCGTTCCCCTTCTAAGCGAACCGTGGTGTGGGACTGAAACTCAACGTCATCTTGCATAAGGCTCATGAAGGCATCCTCTAGGCTTGCAGAGACACTAGCAAGCTCATGGAGTACTATCCCCGCGGAGAAGGCGATCTCACCGATAGCAGCGGTTTCGAGCCCGGTCACCTGGAGTCCGTCGGGTTCTACGAAGGTCATGGTGGCGTTGTGTTGGGTGAGTAGCGCTTGAAGGTCGGATCGTTGGGGGGTGCGAACCAGCGTCGTCTTGCCAGAGTTTGCATCGATGAAGTTGGCCATATCGGTATCAGCAACCAGCTTGCCCCGGCCGATGACGACCACGTGATCAGCGGTGAGCGCCATCTCGCTCATAAGGTGGCTAGAGACGAAGATGCCTCGGCCCTCGGCTGCCAAACCTCGCAGCAGATGCCGGATCCAGAGGATGCCCTCTGGATCAAGACCATTGACCGGCTCGTCGAAGAGCAAAAGTGGTGCATCGCCTAGTAGCGCCGCGGCGATACCTAGTCGCTGCCCCATGCCGAGCGAGAAGGTCCCAGCTCGTCGATCTGCCACCGAGGTCAGCCCGACAAGGTCGAGCACCTCGTCGACACGTTGCTTTGGGATATGGTTGGTTGCGGCCAGAGCCAATAGGTGATTCCTGGCAGTTCGACCTGGGTGATATGCCTTGGCCTCAAGGAGTGCGCCAACACTGCGAAGCGGGTTCTTTAGCTCTGAGAATCTCTGCCCGTTGATGAGCACCGATCCTTCGTTGGGACGGTCCAGCCCCATAATCATCCGCATCGTCGTCGACTTACCAGCCCCGTTTGGACCGAGGAAGCCGGTCACTCGACCCTCGACCACCTGAAAGTCGAGGTGATCGACTGCAAGCGTACCCTCGTAGGTCTTAGTAAGACCGCGCGCCTCTATCATCGTCTCTACTGTCTCCTCAAGTTAACTAAGAGACATGTTAGCTATATTCTGGCTAAAAATACTGATAAAATGCTGAAATGTCGCTGGGCGAACAGCCCGCTAGTCGGTTGATGCTAGCTCGATAATGATCAGCTAATCACTCGCTTTTTGAAGCCTCGGATGCCGATCAGGAGGAGAAAAAGCAAGAAGCCGAGCAGGCCTGCATATACCCCAAAAAGGTTCATATGCTGAATGCCTGTCGTGAGTCCAGCTCTGAGACCCTCGTTGATATATATCAGTGGATTGATGAGAACAGCCCATTTGAGCCAGGGGATAGCGCCGAGGCTTGTCCATGGGTAGTACACGGCACCTAGAAAGGTCATAGGCAACAGAATTATTGCGAAAATGAAGGCGACTTGGGTGGGGGGAACGATTGTACCTATGGCGAGCCCTAGTGCCCCCGAGAGCACTGCGGCGATTGGGATGATGGCCAAAACCAGTGGCCAGTTAACCGACAGGTGGACGGAGGTGGCTGGAATAAAGATCGATACGGCAAACACTACCAATGCCGCTATGAGCGCCTGGAGAGCTCCTGAGATGATTTTTGCGGTGGCGACTCCCCATATTGGAACCGGAGCTAGCACCCTATCCTCGATCTCACGAGTGAAGGAGAACTCCTGGACCAACGGGAGCGCGACGGCTTGGATACCCTGGGTGATGATGGATATGCCAACAACACCAGCCACGAGCAAGGTCGAGAATTGAGCCTCGGCGGCCGCGTTCCCGCCGACCCCTTGCCCAATCTTGGGAAACACGTAGGCAAGCACAAAGACGATCAGGATCGGCTGAGATATTACCCGAACCAAGAACATCACCCAGCGGGAGATGAGTACTCGAAGATCTCGCATGACCAGTGACCAGATGGTTTTTGCGTAGTGCGAGCGAACGACGGTTGGTTTGGATACGGTCGGACTCATTCGCGCAAATCCCTTCCTGTCAGGGCTAGAAATACGCTCTCTAGTGACCCTTGTTTTACCGATAGATTGCGGTAGCTGATCTCCATGGCTACCAGCTCCTTTACAAGCATGGGCAAGAGGTCTGTGGGGTCAGCAGTCGAGATGGTGAGCTTTGAACCGACAAAACCTATCGTGGTGCCTGGCAATGATTTGGTCAGGACCTCCACTAGACCTTGGTCAGCACCCTGGAGGTCAAGCGAGATCTGCGCCTGTTTGGCGTAAGAGCGCTTGAGCGCTTCAGGGGTGTCAAGAGCAAGGATCTGTCCGTGATCCATAATGGCGATCGCTTCGCAGAGTTCATCTGCCTCGTCCATGTAATGGGTCGAGAGCAGGATCGTCTGGCCAGCAGCATTTAGGTCGCGTAGAATCTGCCAAAGTGCCAGTCTGCTCTGTGGATCGAGCCCGGTAGTCGGCTCGTCGAGCACCAAGATGGTCGGACTATGCATCACTGCACGGGCTACCATAAGCCGCTGTGCCATGCCACCGGAGAGTGCGCCGACGGGTGCATTGGCTCGTTCTCGGAGCCGGAATTGCTCGAGTAACTGATCAGTCTTGGTGCGCGCCACCTTGGTGGTCATGCCGAAGTAGCGACCGTGAAACGTGAGATTCTCGCGTACACTTAGCGATCGATCTAGGGTGTTGGACTGGGGGACGACGCCTAGAAGACTCTTGGCGGCCGCCGGCCGAGCGACCACATCGATGCCGTTGATCGTGACTGTTCCCGAGGTGGGAATGACCCTGGTGGTGATCATTCCAAAGGTAGTGGTTTTACCTGCTCCGTTGGGGCCTAGAAGCCCATAGATGCCGCCTCGAGGAATGGAGAAACTCACGCCTTTAACCGCGGTTATTGAGCCAGGGTACGTTTTGACAAGCTCGTTTACTTCGATGGCAGGGTTCTGGGTGTCGAACTCTGGGGCTACCATAACTATGTGAGTCCTCTCAAGCTTGCCTGCGCACAGGTCAATGTTAGTGTCGGAGCTATCGAACAGAACGCTGACCGCTGTTATTCCGTGATCGAAGAGGCACGTCAGCTCGGGGTTGATATCCTGCTCTTTCCTGAATTGGCTCTAACCGGTTACCCTCCAGAGGATCTCCTTTTACAGCCCCAGTTCATTGAGGACAACCTCGTGGCGCTCAGAAAGATCGCAACGATGGTGGCAGATGACATCGTCGTCGTGGTGGGGTTCGTGCGCCGTGGCGATGATCTGCACAACTCGATAGCGGTGCTCTTTGATCACCAGGTGCAGATGATCTATGACAAACAGATCTTGCCCAACTATACCGTCTTTGATGAGTGTCGCTACTTTCGTCCAGGGTCGGCGCAACCCCACCTCCTCGAGGTCAATGGAGTGGCCGTAGGCCTCGCCATCTGTGAGGACGCTTGGTCACCCCAGGGTGCAATTTCGCAGGCGGCGGCGATGGGCGCAGAGGTCGTACTTGTTGCAAATGCCTCCCCATATGAGATGGGACGTCAAGCGGCAAGAGAACAGCTGATGGAGGTTCGCGCGTCGGATGAGTCGGTGGCGATCTTGTACTGCAACCTCGTTGGTGGCCAGGATGAGCTGGTCTTCGATGGAGGTTCGTTCTTCGTCGGCGCCTCCGGCAACGTCCAGTCACGTGCGAAGCGTTTTGTCGAGGATCTTTTAGTGGTCGACTTTATGGGAGAGGAGGCTCGCTATCGCAAGCGCCTCCTTGACCCCAGGGGTGAGTTGCGAGTTGCTATCGGTCCCTGGGAACGCACCGTTTTGAACCTCCAGCGTCCGGGAGGTGTTAATCCGGTAAGAGAGTCATCGTGTGCTCCTATCGACCCTCCAGTTCGTGGGTTTGATCCCGATGAGGTGATTGCAGCGATTGTTCTTGGAACCCGTGACTATGTACGCAAGAATCGTGCCCCTGGGGTGCTGGTCGCAGTATCAGGGGGGATCGACTCTGCTCTTGTGGCTGCATTGGCGGTTGAGGCGCTTGGCCCATCGGCAGTCGATCTCGTCGCCTTGCCCTCTCGCTACTCCTCATCAGGCTCGCTTACCGATGCCACAGACCTAGCCCACAACCTTGGGGCTCGACTCGTGACTCTGCCCATAGAGGCTGCCCATAGCGCACTGACGGAGATCTTGGCAGAGGAGATCGCAGTGGAGGGGGTGGTGGACGAGAATCTCCAGAGTCGCATTCGAGGCATCCTCATGATGGCGCTTTCAAACTCGACTGGGCGCTTGGTGCTGACAACCGGCAACAAGTCCGAACTTGCGGTAGGCTACTCAACCCTCTATGGAGATACTGCTGGAGGTTTCGCTGTGATCAAGGATCTCTATAAGACGCAGGTCTATGCAGTAGCGAAGCGTCTCAATCAGAAACGAACGGTGATACCACCCGCGATCCTGTCCAAGCCACCGAGCGCGGAGTTGCG
This sequence comes from Ferrimicrobium acidiphilum DSM 19497, assembly GCF_000949255.1. Lineage (NCBI taxonomy): Bacteria > Bacillati > Actinomycetota > Acidimicrobiia > Acidimicrobiales > Acidimicrobiaceae > Ferrimicrobium > Ferrimicrobium acidiphilum. The sequence goes on from NZ_JXUW01000009.1 coordinate 54,593, forward strand.
TCCCGATCAGCTCGACACGGACAGTCTGCCTGACTATCCTGTTTTGGATGCGATACTTACATCTCTTATCGATCGCGACCAATCAGTAGCTCAACTGGTCGCGAGAGGCATTGATGCTGGCATAGCTACACGCATAGAGAACCTCATTCGTGTAAGTGAATACAAACGTCGTCAAAGTCCATTAGGGGTGCGGCTCTCCTCGAAGGCTTTTGGGAAAGACAGACGTATGCCTATAAGCATGGGATCACAGTGAGCCATGGAGCATCGTAGGCTCCCTGAGTGGATCGGGGGCTACCAGCAGCCTTTGAAACTCGAGGATGCATGCGACGTCATTGGCTGTGTTGCTGAAGGATGTATGGTGTTGGCGAGGCGCCTTGTAGCGGCCGAGCGTCAACTCGTAGCTATTGAGTTCTCTCGCTGGCTTGGTGTTGCCGTTGGGCAACTTTTGAGCGTCGCCCCCAATCCACGCCCAGAACTACTTGCAACGCCTTTGAGGGCCGCTGGTTTCGTGGATTCGTTCCGGTCAAAGTCGGCATCTGAGCAGCTAGATGGGCTCGTCGAGGTATTAGCCGCTCTAGCGGCCGATCCGGGCTGGGGCAACCGTAATCTCGCTTTCACTGCAAGGCAGCTGCACGGAGATATGCAGTGGTGGAAACAGGGATCAAATTTATCGGCAGTTTTGGCGTAATGGCTTGGATTGTGACGGCGTTCGGTAGAGTTTTCAATGTGGAATCGAATCCAGTTTTGGTCTTTCGATGCGCGCGTGACGCCCAGGCACCGAGCGGGCGGAGGGAGACCTACCAGCTGTGAGCAGGGAACGACAAGAACGTGATGATGAGGATCTCATCCGTCTGTATCTCGGGGATATCGGGACGCATTCACTTCTCTCGAAGGATGACGAAAGTCGGCTCGGTCGCGAGATGGAGGATGCCAACGAAGCCCGACTAGAACTTAGCCATCAGAACCTGACTGCTGAGCGCCGTCGCGAGCTTCTCATCATCGTGCGACGCGGCGAATCTGCAAAGCAGGCCTTTATCCAGGGAAATTTGCGGCTCGTGGTTTCAATTGCCAAACGGTATCAGGCCTCGGGACTCCCTCTGCTGGATTTGATTCAAGAAGGCAACATGGGGTTGATCCATGCTGTTGAAAAATTCGATTGGCGCAAGGGGTTCAAGTTCTCAACATACGCCACATGGTGGATTCGACAGGCCATTAACCGTGGCATCGCCAATACCGGTCGGACGATTCGCCTGCCGGTCCATGCAGGCGATTCTTTGGCCCGAGTGCAACGCGCTCAAATGCGACTTGAGTTGAAGCTCGGCCGGACTCCGACAGTTAATGAGCTCGCCAAAGAGGTAGATCTTCCCTACGACAAGCTGATAGAATCGTTGAAGTTTCGCGGAGATCCGGTGTCGCTGTCTGAACCTCTCCGTGAGGATGGTGATGCAGAGCTCGGCGATGTTGTTGAGGACCGTTCGGCGTCGTCCCCTTTCGAGGCGGTCGCAGAGGCGATGCTCCCCTCTGAGATTGCTCGTCTTCTCTCCCCTCTCGATCAGCGCGAGCGAGATATCTTGAAGTTGCGGTATGGTCTCGATCGCGGTGAGCCTCGCACCCTCGAAGAGGTGGGCGAGTACTTTCACCTCACTCGGGAACGGATCCGCCAAATTGAGTCTCGTGCAATGTCGAAGCTGCGACATCCGTCCGCAGACATCGGTGCTCGTGATCTGCTGACCGGATGATGCGATCGTTTCTGGGGCTGCAAGGTTTATAGTGAAGGAATGAAGAAACTTATTTTCCTGGCTATCGTCGGTGCGCTCGTGGCAGTAGCTGCGAAAAAGGTGCGTGAGACTCTCGCCTAGCGCAAGATCTTAGATCGACAGCTACGCCTCCGTTTGACCCGGCTCTGGTGTTCGATGCTGGCTGTCGTCAGGCGATATGTGGGTGCTGCGGCGATTACGACCTTTGGCTAATAGTCGATGTGTCGGTACAGACACCGTCAGTTGCTGGTGAAGAGATCGTTTTTGCTCTGCTAGATCTGCTCTTGCACACTCTCGCTTTGGGTGCGATCTAACCGAGGCTTGGTTAGCAGCTACTTGTTTTAGTTGTGGTGACACGACTTGTGGTGGTCGGCCGGCAGACGCTCGTCGACACTACATGTTTGAGCCTGACTTGATATGTGAATGATTTGGCGTTCTCCGAGGTCGGAGGCAACATAGACGGGGAAGAGTTGGTCAAAGCTCCATCGCTTACGATGGCTGATGATCCCTTCTACGCCGTAAGAGCGAGCGACCTACGAAGGGGGCTGAGCCTCCTGCTAGGACGGCCACCAAAAGAGCAACGTTGCGAAGTGTCCGAACCAGATAGGGGCGTGAGACCTTCGTTGTCTCGCTGAACTCTAGAATCTCCCAGCCACGTTCCTTTGCGACCTTCGTGAGCACTCGATCAGGATTGACGGCAATTGGATGCCCGACCATCTCCAGCATTGGGACATCGGTATAGGAGTCTGAGTAGGCGTAGGAGCTCGATAGGTCTATCCCCTCGTCAGCCGCCAGCGTAGCGATCGCCTCGACCTTGTATGGACCATAGGCGTAGAACATCAACTCCCCGGTGTACTTGCCGTCCTCGTCGACTCGCGAACGTGAACCAATGTATCCATCGACACCGAGGAAGGAGGCCATTGGTCCAACTACCTCCTCGGGCGAAGCTGATACTAGAAAGACTTTACGCCCTGCAAGGTGGTGAAGATCGATGAGATCCATCGCCTCACGGTAGATCAGCGGCGTGATAATTTCTCCCAGGGCCTCGGTAACTACCCGAAGCACCATGGATTGCTCCCAACCCTGGGTGAGGTTGAGTACGGCGTTCTCCAGCCGCTTGAGCCGACGCTCGTTTGCGCCCAAATACTTATATACGGTCTGGGCGTAGAGACTCCGTGCGACCGTTCTGCGGGTGATGAGACCCTCCTGGAAGAACCTGGTTCCCAGCGCCAGCATCGATGCACGGGCGATTACCGTCTTGTCCAGGTCAAAGAATACGCCCTCCACCGACCCGCTCATCTCGGCATAGAGGCGAGCATTGCGACGATGAGCGCGCCGTCGACTCCACCGATTGCCAAAGAGGTCGCCTTACCCCCATGGCGCAGGAGCGCTTTGGCCAGTGAAACTGTCAGGTCACTACTCTGTATGTTCGATGCCCCATATTGGGGGAGTAGCTCTGTGTGCATATGTGTTTTAACCGACGGTCGCATTGCGGGCATTACCTCGACTAGGTGAGAATCGGGGTGTAAAACTTTAGGGCGATGGAGGATCGAACTCATCAAGACGGTCTCCCTTGCTTGGTAAACGGACCTTCGTGATTGCCGCTAGTAGATGCGACGAACACGGAGCACCGGCCTAACTCCTGTTCGAGTGCAGCCACAGGAGAACTCTGGTGGTCAGCGGGTTGACCTTTCACCACCTCGCCGATGCCGACGATGGTTGCGTTCATGGCTGACCTCCTTTGATGGCCTGCTCCAGCCTGGTGTATTCAGCAGGAGCTGTCGGTGTGGTGCCCCAATTACCCTCTCTAATAGGAAGTTTTCGCCTCATGAACCTCGTCGTGGTTGTACACGGAAGAGCGACAGATTCGATTGAGTTGTCGAGAGCGAGAGTCGATTGCTTCAGGTCGGCTTTTGGGACGGACAATGACTTCTCCATGACTGAGACGGTAGCGCTCTCGTCTGGCCAGCCGAGCGCGGTGGTTTCAGGTACGTACTGGTTAACAACCTTTCTGGTTGTACACGCGAGGGTCGTGAGCATGCAAGCAAAGCTGTGAACTCCACATCTGTTGGTTGGCCCCACGGTGGTGTTGCTGGAGGCGTACGTGGCTGGAAGTGGCTTAAAGGTTTTTGCGTAAGAACTCAGGCGCGTAGCGGTGGTAACGTTTAGGTGGTAGACGAGCCCGCAGAACGAACGCGTCGCTTGATCGGGAGTCGCCACTCGATGGCCTTGCGTCGCCATCTGGGTGACCAACTCTGCGTCGATGCCTCCACGGCCAACGACCAGCATGCGATCGGATGTCACCTTGCCTCCATAATGTCGAGAAGGACAAGATTACCGTAGTCTCGTCCCACCGGTAATCTTCAGCATAGGCCGCCATGGCATCGTCGACCATAAGCTAGCCGCAGTTGAGTAGCGATGTTAACTGAGAATATTCGGTCCCCAGACGGTCGCTTCCATCGCTTCCACCGACCGTACCTCATCTGGATCACTCCTTCTAGAGCGATTCAAGATTGACAAGAGGCCGAATTGGCTCTTCACTGGCGCCACGCTATCTCGAGGAGAGACGCTAATAAACTCGGTAACCATGGCGATTCTCTGCTCCGGTTCTGGATGAGCAGATACCTGGATCCAACCGATCTGGGCCCATATCTGTAACGTACAACAAGCACCTCTATCCTGATCCAGCAGCGAGCGCAGACACCAACGGGTGCTCTGGATTTCATTGATGTTGAAGAGAAGTCGCTATATGACCTCCAGTTACGTCAACGGACTTGCTAGCCATGCTTGCCCTAACGCTCCGGAGGCGAACACTGTCCTAGATCCGGGTAACTTCTACTCCTATGAGCCCTATCAGTACGCGTCATCGACGGCAACATGACTTGGAGAGGGTCAGCGGCGCCTTGATGCTGGTGTCGGCAGCCGGTCGAACGGCCACTGCTCCTAAATCAGGTTTGAGCAGAAGCATGGAAGGGCCATGGTAGGGGAGGATGATCATCTCACTATGATCAATCCCTTATACGAGTTCTTGCCGTTGAACACGAAATGATGTGGACCACCGGCCTTAGAGAGAGCGTGGTGCATGCCAAAACCGTTAGTCATTGTTGAATCTCCGACCAAGGCGCGAACTATCGCTCGCTTCCTTGGCGATGGCTACGTCGTCGAGTCTTCAGTGGGACACATACGTGATCTTCCTCGATCAGCAAAGGACATCCCTGCCTCAGCTAAGTCGCAGCCATGGTCTCGTCTCGGCGTAAACGTAGATGATAACTTTGCCCCACTCTATATCATTCCAAATGAGAAGAAGGAGCAAGTAAAGAAGCTCAAGGCCCTACTCAAAGACGCGGATGAACTCTATCTCGCGACAGACGAGGACCGCGAAGGTGAATCGATTGCCTGGCATCTTCTCGAGGTGCTGCGACCGTCGATCCCGATCCATCGCATGGTGTTCCATGAGATTACCGACGCCGCCATCGCCCAGGCGCTCGCATCCCCTCGCACCCTCGATCAGCATCTCGTCAATGCACAGGAGGCACGCCGCATTCTCGATCGACTCTATGGCTATGAGGTCTCTCCGGTACTCTGGAAGAAGGTGATGCCAAAGCTGTCAGCGGGGCGCGTTCAATCACCCGCAGCTCGACTCCTCGTAGAGCGGGAGCGTGAGCGAATGCAGTTTTGTTCGTCTAGCTTCGCCGATCTTGAGGCGACGTTGACGGCTACCGACGAAGACCGGGAGTTTCGTGCTCGGTTGACCCATATCGATGGACGGCGAGTAGCTCAAGGCAGAGACTTTTTGCCGACTGGCGGACTCGCCCCAGCGGCTACCCAACAGGGAGTAGTCGCGCTTGGCCATGGCGATGCTACCTTGCTGGTTGCCGCTCTTGCTGGTGCAGATTTTCGGGTAACACGTGTCGAGGAGAAGCCGTATCGCCGGTCTCCGAGCGCGCCGTTCATGACGTCTACCCTTCAGCAGGAGGCTGGGCGTCGATTACGTTTTTCATCGTCGCGGACGATGAGCGTTGCTCAACGTCTGTATGAACGTGGGTTTATCACCTACATGCGAACCGATTCGGTGATCTTGTCGGGGGAGGCGTTGACTGAGGCACGTAGGGTTATCAGCGCTCGTTTTGGAGCCAGTGAACTCCCTACTAGCCCAAGGGTCTATCGATCCAAAATTAAGAATGCTCAAGAGGCTCATGAGGCTATTCGACCCTCGGGTGATGAATGGCGGTCGCCTGACGAGCTCGGTGGGCAGTTGAGCGGTGATGAACTGCGGCTCTATGAACTCATCTGGAGGCGGACGCTTGCATCACAGATGGCTGATGTCCTCGGCGTGGTCGTTTCGGTGACGATCGATGCTCCAGTGACGAGTGATCTGGACCTTGCTGAGCAGAGACTTAGCTCCGGCGACAGAGTGACCTTTGCCAGCTCCGGTAGGGTGATCACCTCCCCTGGTTTCTTCCGGATCTACCAAGAGAACGTTGAAGAGAACGAAGATACCCAGGAGTTGCCGCAGGTGGTGGCGGGTCAGGCACTCGAGGAGCGTGGCATCGAGGTGGTCGACCATGTCACCAATCCACCCGCGCGTTATACCGAGGCGACGTTGGTGAAGGCGCTCGAGGAGCGTGGAATTGGTCGTCCATCTACCTACGCGAGCATTATCTCGACACTACTCGACCGCGGCTACGCCTGGAAGAAGGGGCAGGCTCTCGTCCCGAGCTTCGTGGCCTTTGCTGTCGTCCAGCTCATGGAGCGCTATTTTGCTCACCTGGTCAACTATGACTTCACCGCGCAACTCGAAGACGAGTTAGATGCGATCGCATCCGGTGAGCGCGAGGCTATTCCCTACCTACGACATTTCTATTTTGGCGATGAAGACAATGGCCTTAAAGAGGAGGTGCTGGTACAGCTGGGTGAGATTGACGCTCGTATGGTGAACACGATTCCAATCGGCGAGACTGACGATGGCCGCGAGGTTGTGGTGCGAGTGGGACGGTATGGCCCATACGTGCAGCTCGACGATAAGACTGCGAGCTTGCCGGACTCGGTGACACCTGATGAACTCTCAGTCGAGAGTGCGTTGGCATTTCTATCTGCATCCGAGGTCAAGGAGCGACCTCTTGGTGAGATAGACGGCACGGCGGTGTTCGCGCGACTGGGCCGGTACGGTGGCTATGTACAGCTCGGAGAGGGTGATAGCAAGGAGTTGAAGCGTGCTTCGCTGTTTCCCTCCATGACCGTGGAGTCGGTTACCCTAGAGGAGGCTGAGGCGCTTTTGTCGCTTCCGAGATCGGTGGGCACAGATCCAGAGACTGGTCAGGAGATTTTTGCACAAAACGGCCGGTTTGGACCTTACATGACGCGTGGCCGTGAGACTCGTTCACTTGACAAGCCCGAGGAGATCTTTACGATCAGCCTAGAGGAGGCGATCGAGAGGTTTAAGGAGCCTAAGCGTAGGGGGGCCCGAAGGGCTAGTTCAGTCGAGTTGGGAGTCGACCCAGAGGGTGGCGCCAAGGTAGTGTTGCGCTCCGGTCGGTTTGGTCCATACGTGACCGACGGGCAAGTTAACGCTTCGCTGCCGCGTGGCGTTGAGCCGACCGAGGTGACACTTGAACAGGCACTGGATCTACTCAATGAGCGCAAGGCGAAACTTAACAACGACCGTGGATAGGTATCGACGAGGCGCTCTTGTCGTGCTAGAGGGTCCCGATCGAGTGGGAAAATCAACCCAGGTAGAACAGCTTGCACACCTGCTAAGACAGCGAGGAAGATCGGTGCTGGTGTCGCGCGAACCCGGTGGGGACGCCTTGGGTGAGGCGATCAGGACCATGGTGCTTGCCTCTCATCTAGACCCGTGGACAGAGATCTTCCTCTTCTTGGCTGGGCGTGCGCGTCATCTCGACGAGGTGATCGAGCCCGCCTTGGCTCATGGGGAGCTTGTTCTGCTGGATCGTTATACCCCTTCTACCCTGGTCTATCAAGGAGCTGAACTAGGCGATGAGGTGGTTGCTGAGCTATGCTCGCTGCCAGTTTTTCGCACGCCTGAGTTGACGATCATCCTTGACCGCGAACTTCCCTTGGCAGAGCTTGAGGCCTCGGATCGTTTTGAGAGCACGGGGCTAGCAGGCTGGCAGGTGCGTCGTTCACGTTACTTGAGTTTCTCCCACCGTTTTGGATGGACTACGGTCTCAGGCGAGGGGTCTGAGGAGGAGGTTGTTCTGCGACTTCTGGATGTGCTGACCGCGGCGGGGATCATCGAGTGAGGACGTTAGCTGAGTTTCGCCAGTTTCGACCGCTGACAGTCGGACGAATCGAAGCTGCGCTCGATGCCGACTCCTCCAGCTACCTATTGAAGGGACCGCGAGGGTGTGGAGCCGATGAACTATTGGGTGCGATCGCTCAGGCGTTGCTGGGAGGTTGTGGGGGATGTGGCCACTGTTGGGCGTGCCGAGAGGTAGCAGATGGTGAGCACCCTGATGTGTTGTGGGCACAGGGAGAACGCGGCAAGGCTGTGGCGGTCGAGGAGTTACGTCGCGTGGTCCGGTTCGCCAGTCTAGCGCCAGTCCAGGCGCGCTATCGGGTGGTGATAATCCCAGATATCGATACTTTGAGGCTCACCTTTCCAGTAATCCTGAAGGCTCTGGAGGAGCCTCCTACTGCCACCAAGTGGCTCCTGTCGGCTGCACTGATTGGGGCGGAGCTTTCGCCGGTTGCGTCACGATGTTTCACGGTCGAGCTAGAGGCTCCGAGCGATGATGAGATCGAGGAGCGTTTTCGAGAGGCCAATGTTCATGCCACCGCAGCCCTGGTTCGCTGGACGCGGCGACGGCTTGATCGAGTGTCGCTTTTCGCACGCCTCACCGATGCCGAACGCTATCTCTCAACCTTTCAGGATCTTCCCGAACTCGTGCGAGACGATGCGCGCTGGTGCATGGAGTTGGTACATCGGCTGACACCAGAGGATCTTGGCAACACAGGTGACGCAGAAGAGGTTATCCAGTGCGGATTAGAGATTCTGATCGCAGCTCATCCTGAGAACGCTGATTGGTTGCGTCGCGCTACTCGTGCGTCATTGTCGTTGAGCCGTCATCTTCCTGTGCAGCTGGTGTTGGCTGAGCTGATTCTGCGTGCTGGTTAGCTAAGCTACTCGAAGACAAACATTAGGCCCGGGTAGCTCAGTCGGTAGAGCAGCTCACTCGTAATGAGCAGGTCAGGGGTTCGAATCCCCTCTCGGGCTCCACGCTAGCAGCATATGTCTAGCTATCTGAGAGATGAAGACGGTCGGACTTGTCATGTTCCGACGCAGCGATGTAGCCGAGTGCTAGCGTGTTCGGCGAACGATGGGACTGAGTGTGGCGGATAAGAAGAACTTTTCATCGGATGCGATGCAATATACCGAAAACCTATATTCAGCGGCGTTGAGAATGACTCACAATGCTGCGGATGCTGAAGACCTCGTCCAAGAGACTTTCTTGAAGGCCTATCGTGGGTACGACTCCTTCCAAGCCGGAACCAACTTGAAGGCTTGGCTATATCGTATTCTTACTAACACCTATATCAATATCTATCGCGCTAAAAAGCGGCGTCCGGATGAGAGTAATCTCGAGGATGTCGAGGATCTATATCTCTATCGGCGACTCGGGGGACTTGAGGCGGTTCAGGCTGGTCGCAGCGCTGAGGAGGAGGTGCTCGACAGGATTACCGATACCGATGTCAAGGCAGCGATCGATTCGCTACCTGAGCAGTTTCGTCTCGCTGTGGTGCTCTCGGATATCGAAGGATTCTCCTATAAGGAGATCGCTGAGATCATGGATGTGCCGCTCGGGACGGTGATGAGTCGACTCCATCGGGGAAGAAGAGCGATGCAAAGAGCGTTGCTTGAGTTAGAACTTCAGAAGGCCGCAGTCAGTGGTAATCTTGAAGAGGGTAACTGGTCGTAAGGATCATCGAGGATATGGATGCTTTGAGAACAATCGATAATGAGTTCGAGTCGGACGAGTGCCGTAAGGTAATTACCCAACTCTACGAGTTTCTCGACAGCGAGCTCACTGATGATCGGCGCGAGCGGGTTCGCCAGCACCTCGATCATTGTGGGTCATGCCTAGAGGCCTTCGAGTTCGAGGCTGAGCTTCGAGCAGTGATCGTCTCTCACTCGAAAGAACAGGTTCCAGAGAGCCTGATGCGAAAGCTTGCCATGCTCATCGAAGAGGAAGAGGGACTTACACCCAATCAAGCATCGGAATAGTTCCAATCTTTGATCCGTTACAGGTTACATGCCATACGGAGGGGATGAATTAGTGAACGTTCCGGATTCTTCTGGAACGGGGCGACCTGCCCGAACTTTTGACAAGGGTCGTGTATGCAAGGAACCCGATTGCGGTACCGCGCTCTCGATCTACAACAAAGGGAAGTATTGTTATCTGCATGAGCCGCTCATGGTTCCGCGGACACGAGGACGCAAAAAAATAGCCTAGGCTTCCACTTAGGAGGTTATGAATGGCCCAAATCATCGCTCGTGGGTTTGCGGTAGGGACCGCAAGGCTTCTCATTCATCAGTCAAGCGGTGTTGGTGTTCGTGATTACACAGCGCTCGCCGAGAAGGCTTCTAGGGTCGTCGAGGATCTTACTGGTCTTGAACTTGATCTGCCATCGTTTGCAATTGAGGGTGTAGATAGACGGGGATGGGCGGAACATAACATAGATTCCTATGCGGCCTTGATAGAGCGGTTGACGCCGCCCAATCGGCCGGGTTCCGCAGGCATGGCTGAACTCAACGCTGTCGCCCTCGGGGGGTTGCTCGGCAGCTTCGCTGGCAAGGTTTTGGGCCAGTACGATCCGGCGTTCGCTATCTCGTCGCCCGCCATCTGGATGGTCGATGAGAATATCGATCACTTCGCTCATCGAGCTCAGCTTGACGCCGATGAAGTGGCACTTTGGGTGTTGGTACACGAACTCACTCACCGGGCACAGTTTCACGCCGTTGGCTGGTTTCGCGAGCGCCTCTTGGCCCTTATGACCCAGCTGTTCACCGCCTCAACAATCTCTCCTATCGATCTCCTCGGCGAGGTCTTCGCTAGGCTTCGCGGCCTTAGCTCGAGCCAATCTGTTGATGTTACAACCCTGTTTTTGCCTGAACGATTGCGCTCAGTCGCTCGAGAGGCCACAACGATCATGACGGTGGCTGAGGGGCATGCCGAGTGGGTGATGCGTCAGGTTTCGAGAGAGATCATCCCTCATCGGGACGAGTTCGAGCGTACGATAGACGAGCGGAGACAGACAACTGGCGTCGCGAAAATAGTCGCCCAACTTACTGGTATTGCCTCCAAAAGGAGCCAATACTCGCTAGGGCTCCACTTTTTCGAGGCTATTGCCGCTGAGGATGGCGACGCACCCAGGCGCGTTTTTGCTTCGCCGAATGGATTGCCAACGACGAACGAGCTGACTGATCCCGGTCGCTGGGTCCGCCGCATGAGTTGCAACGGTAACGGCGTTGCAACTCATGCGGCGTCGTTAGCTGGGCGACCCAGTGGTAAGCGAGGCCTGAGGTGATGACCAAACCGGAGCGCAAAGCCCCGTCTGTAAGGGCTGGATAGAGCGACCTCGATTACATCCCAAAGTCAAGTCTGTCAGACTCTCAACCAATACTATGAGCATTCGCGAGCGACTTTATCCACAAGAACAGGAGTTATCCGTTCTCGTGCGTCACTGCTCCGATGCTCGCTATGTCTGGAATCTAGCACTTGAACAACGCAACTCATGGAGACGCCGACGATCACAGAGGATCACCACCCATTCTCAAGATGCTAGAACTCGCCAAAGTTCGTAAGCTAACTTGGCTCAAAGAAGGCTCGTCCACAATTCAACAACAGGCTCTTCGAGACCTAAATCAAGCATTTCAAAACTGGTGGAAACGACCGGATCACTTTGGCAGACCAACATGGCCCAAAGCCGGTATCAATGAAGGCTTTGTAATACGGGATCTGTCCGTTCGACGGCTCAACCGCAAGTGGGGCCAGGTGTTCATCCCTAAGTGTGGGTGGGTTAAGTTCCGCGTCACCCGTGAGTGGCGTGATATAGAAACAGCGTTGTCCGCATGAGTTACCAAAGATCGCGCCGGACGATGGTGTGAGCTTCACCCGTCCAGCTCCACAGATTGAACGCGAGCCTACCGGCGAGATAGTCGGCCTGGACATGGGTGTCACTCATACGGTGGCTACGTCCAAGGACAAGTTTCTCGATATGAAACTACTCACCAACCGAGAGCGCCAACCTAAGAGGCGACTACAACGCAAACTAGCTAGACAGACCAAAGGCTCCAACCGTCGTAATGCTACAAAGCTAGCTATAGCTAGCTATCAGCAAAGGAGACCGATCGACGCAAAGACTGGATCGAGTGGACCACGACCTGATTGCCCTAGAGGATTTGGGGGTCAAGAACATGATCCGTTCGGCCACGGGCACGGTTGAGAACCCAGGCAAGAACGTTGCTCAGAAGTCCGGACTCAACAGGTCTATCCTCGAACAGAGCTGGGGTATGTTCCACAGACGGCTCACTGACAAAGCTATCAATACCATAACCCCAATGCCATAACCCCAGTAGAAATCATCGCCATCAACCCCACATACACGAGCCTACGTTGTTCTAGGTGTGATCTAAGGACGTGGAGGGACATCGCACGCTAACAAGCACCCAGACCCAGTGAAGCGTCAACCAGCCGAAGCTGCATGAGCAGCCTAGGAAGCCCCGTCCGTAGGGGTGGGGAGGATGTAACGAGTAGGCTCGTTAGCGTGCGCCGGGAGGAGCTAGAGAGAGAGCTGAAAACTCGAGGCGCGTCCCTTCGCGAACTTCTGGCTCGCTCTGATCTCGATCTGTGGGGGTCTGGGCCAGTGCGCATCGGAATCTCTGGAGGTGCCGACTCCATGGGTCTAGCGCTGCTGGCATGGGCAAATGGTCAGCAAGTGCTTGGTGTCCACGTAGACCATGGACTCCGCTCGGACTCTAACACCGAGGGCAGAATGATTGCTGATGCGTTGGCGCCATTCGGAATCGGGCTCTTGGAGTGTCGCGTAGACGTAGAGGCCGGCGGCAATCTTGAAGATCGAGCCCGCCAGGCAAGGTTAGCCATTCTTGGAGGAGCCGCTACTGCCCATACTATGGACGACCAAGCAGAGACCGTGATCGCGAACCTACTGCGCGGTGCTGGACTCGTCGGAGTCGGCGCCATGCAGCCGGGGAGGAGGCACCCAATCCTACGTCTGCGTCGAAGTGAGACCCGACTTTTGTGTGAGGCCGCAGGAGTATGGATCTTTGATGATCCCAGCAATGGGGATCCGCGATTCGTGCGCAATCGCGTGCGTGCAGAGTTACTTCCACTGGCGGCCGATATCCTCCAACGTGATGTAGTTCCAATTCTGGCGCGCACGGCGGCTAATTCCCAGGAGTATGCCGAGGCGATTTCAGCGGTTTTGAGTCAGTTACCACAGGGACTCGAAGACCTACCTCCTGTACTCGCGCGACACAGACTGAATTCCTTGATCACGGCTGGACTAGGACTGAGGTTGAATGGCGATCATCTCGAGCAGATCCGTCAAGTTGCTATCGGCCAAAGACCAGCTCACCAGATCGTGCATGCAATAACTGTCCGAAGAGTCCATGATGGGCTTGTATTTGTCGATCGTGACGGAAACCGTCTGTTGCAGCTTTAGCAGGTAACAGGGAGACGTCGTTAGCAGGTCTACTTTGGTTGTTGAACCCATATAGTCGCGCCTACGTGGACGGTTACTTGAGCCTGGTCCGCCAAGTCCGAAGGGATGGCGCCTTGGTGCCTCATCCTTGGATGAGGCACCAAGGTAGACCGCTAGTTCCGGTGAGGAGAGGTCGGAATGAGTGTGTCGGCAACCGCCTGGCAGGATGTTGAAGTGTTGAAGCTTCGTCTCTGAGAGTGTCGAGGATGTGGCTGTTCTAAGATGGATCGCGTGGGTGGACTCGCAGAGAGAGGTTCAAAGTATGGGTTGGCGTGACGAGGACGGGCATCTCGGCGAGGTGGTGGTTAGTGCCGAGCGGATCGCTGAGCGAGTCGCGGAGCTTGGTAAGACCATAACCCAGGACTATCAGGGACTCTCTCCCCTCCTGATTGGGGTGCTCAAGGGAGCCTTTGTATTCATGACCGATCTTGCAAGGGAGATCAACCTTCCGGTCAGTGTCGATTTCATGGCGGTTTCATCGTATGGAGATGCGACGAAGACCTCAGGTGTGGTGAGGATTATCAAGGATCTTGATATCGATCTTGTAGATCGAGATGTCATCTTGGTCGAGGACATAATTGAAAGTGGTCTCACCCTTCGCTATCTACTCCACAACCTGCGTTCGCGTAACCCTCGAACCTTGAAGGTATGCACGTTGTTGCTAAAGGAGGGCGAGCAGCGGGAATTGGTAACGCCGGACTATGTCGGATTCTCCATTCCTCGGGAGTTTGTCGTCGGTTATGGTCTCGATGTTGCCGAGAAATATCGGAATCTCTCATACATTGCAAGATATCGAGAGACGCTCTAGTGACGAGTCGCGATGAAGCTGTAACAGCGGTTGAGACGTTGCTCACCTATCTTGGGGAGCGCAACGATACTCGCTTTGGAGACGAGGTGTATTCGCGTACGCCGGATCGGTGGATCACGTTCCTCGAAGCGGCGACACAGGGCATGAGCGAGCCCGAGCCATCCGCGGTGCGCTTTGAGCTGGAGCGAAGCGGTTTGGTCAGCATCGATGAAGTGGCCTTCTACTCCTTGTGCGAACATCACCTGCTACCATTTTTTGGTGTAGTGAGCGTCGACTACCAGCCCGTGGACTATGTGGTGGGGCTCTCGGCGCTTGTGCATGTCATCGAGCGTCACGCCCGCCGTCTGCAGCTGCAAGAACGGATGACACGCGATATTGCCGCTGACGTTGCCGCCATAACTGGAGCCAAGGACGTGCGTGTGTGTGTGGTGGCGGAGCATATGTGTATGTCGATGCGCGGGGTAGGCAAACCTGGTGCTCAGGTAACCACTCGGGTTGTTCTTTCGGGCTCTGACTCCGGGAATCCGTGATGAGCGACGCGATGGGATCCAATCAGATAATGCGACCGGTGGTCATGGGCATCCTCAATGTGACCCCCGATTCATTCTCTGACGGTGGGCGCTATGTTGACACTCAAGACGCTATCCGTCATGGCCGTGATCTCTTCGCGCAAGGTGCTGGTATCGTCGACGTTGGCGGTGAGTCGACCAGGCCAGGGGCGCAAGAGGTGTCCGAAACTGAAGAGCTACGCCGTATCTTGCCTGTGGTGGAGGCGTTGGCCGAGGATGGTGTGGTCTCGATCGATACCCGTAAAGAGCGTGTTGCAAAGACAGCACTTCGAGCCGGCGCGACCATCGTTAACGATGTCAGCGCATCGCTTGGTGCGACTGCAGCTGAGTTTGGAGCTGGCTGGGTAGCTATGCATGCTCAAGGTGTTCCAGAGACGATGCAGCAGTCACCTCACTACGCCGATGTCGTCGAAGAGGTCTATCGTTTTCTCCAAGGCTGTCGCATCCAGGCAGAAAAATTTGGAGTTCGAGAGCTCTATCTTGATCCGGGCATTGGCTTCGGCAAGACCGTCGATCACAACCTAGCCCTACTCCGCAACCTAACTCGCTTTCTCGATCTTGGCACCCCAATTCTGGTGGGAGTCTCTCGCAAGTCGTTTTTAGCTAGCCTTACGCGACTTCAACAGATGGCTGCACCGATCGAGCGCGAGGAACAAAGCCTTGCGGCGAATATCTGGGCGTTGACCCATGGCGCCTCGGTAGTGCGTGTGCACGAGGTCTCCCCTGTGATTGAGTATCTTCGACTCGTTGAGGCTATGAAGATGACGGAGGGATCTTAGTGAGTGACGTAATCGAGATAGCGCGCATCGAACTCATGACTCACGTCGGGCTGACTGAGGCCGAGCGATCGACCCCTCAGCCGATTGTGATAGGCATCCGCTTGATCCTTGACATTGAGCGCGGTCAACGAGATTATCTCGGGGCGACTTTTGACTATGCGGTGATCGATCGGGTGATCCCGACAGCACTGATGCCCGCTCCTAGGTTGCTCGAGACGTTGGCTGAACGGATCATCGACGGTATCGTTCGCGATGCTGACTGTACCCGGGTTGATACAATCGAGGTCTCGGTGACAAAGTGCAAGCCTCCGCTCGAGTTGATCTGCGATGGCGTGACCGTGACGCTGGCGACCCAACTCCGTGATGATAGTGCGGCGGCGCAGAGTTGAAGGTATACCTCGGGCTGGGGGCAAATCTTGTCGAACCTCAACGCCAGATGGAGGGCGCGCTTGAGCTTTTGGGAGGAGAACAATTAGTCTCGTCTCTCTATAGGACCGTTCCAGTCGGAGGGCCGCCGAATCAGCCAGACTATCTCAACGCAGTTATGGCATTTCAGTGGCACCGATCGCCATTCGCGTTACTTGCGTTGATTCATCGTATCGAGGCTGCTTATGGGCGTGAACGACAGGTGCGTTTTGGCCCACGTACACTGGATATCGATATTCTGGCGATTTCTGGTCTTTCGATTAAGAGTACCGAGCTGACTCTTCCTCACCCCCGAGTGGCTGAGCGCGCTTTTGTCCTCGTTCCACTCGCTGAGGTTGATGTTGATTTGGCGATGAAGTTTGGCTATGTCGGCGGTTATCCCGACGAGGTGGTCAAGGTTGCCGATTTTGATACCGTCGGTAGTCGCTGGGTATGAACGAGCCGGTTGCTTAACGATATGGGAGCGCAGCCGACCAACGCTGGCTGATGCTGAACTCCGCAGGAAGGAGCGATTATGGGAGAGCTGTTGCTCGCTGTTGATATTGGGAACACGGACACCGTATTTGGATTTTATGAGTTGAGCCGCCCTGAGCTAGGACGTCGTGCCGAAGATGGACTTCTAGAGCACCTCAGGTTGGCCACCAGGGTCGATCGAACGTCGGATGAGATCTATCTGCTCCTGCGCCAGTTTGTCGATGTTTGTGGCCTATCGTTGTCCGAACAGATGGTCGGCGTCATCATCTCCTCCTCTGCACCCAGTGCGACTCAAGCAATGATCGATCTGTCACGCCGCTGGTTAGGGGTCGAACCCTTGGTTCTTGGTCGTGGACTTGACCTTGGTTTGAGAGTGCTCTACGACAACCCGAACGAGGTCGGACCTGATCGGCTGGCCGACGCCGTGGGTGCACACGACCTCTACCAAGGCGCGACAATCATCGTCGACCTTGGTACCGCTACCACCTTTGACGTGATCACCGCCGACGGAGACTATCTCGGCGGCGCGATCTGCCCTGGAGTGATCGTCTCATTGGATGCGCTGGTGTCACGGGCGGCGGCGTTGAGAAAGGTTGAACTAGTAGCGCCGCGATCGGTGATAGGCAAGACAACGGTAGAGTCGATCCAGGCTGGTGTACTCTATGGTGTCAGAGGTCAGGTGGCCCAGATCGTGGCTGATACCGAGGAGATCATCGGGGCGGCTACCGTGATCGGGACCGGCGGGCTGGCAGAGCTTTTGGCCCCCTTCATACCCGCCATCACCGAGGTCGAGCCATGGTTAACGCTTCATGGTCTTAGACTCACGTGGGAGCGGAACCGTCATCTGGCGACTCGGATTAGCGAAGGAGGGTAGCTCGATGGAGCATGAGACCGAGGCGTTTGCTGACGAGGCTATACCTTATGAGGTTGTCGGGGTAGAGGCTGTCGGTTCGTTGGTCGAGTCTTTTGGAGACCTGCCGGCGGATACGAGAAGCGGGCGAGAGGTGACCGTCGCCGGGCGGCTAATGCGCTTTCGTCGACAGGGGAGGTTGGCCTTTGGCGATCTGGTTGACTCAAGTGGGAAAATCCAACTGCTGTTGAGGCGTGAGACAGCAGCCGACTTCGATCGTTTTGTACATCAGCGCGTTCTTGGTGATTGGATCAGCGTGAACGGTGAGGTGATGACCTCGAGAAGCGGCGAGTTGTCGATAGAGGTTGTCTCGTGGCAACTCCTAGCGCATGCGCGACGCAACTTTGGTGATAAGTGGCGGGGAATCAGCGATCCCGATACTCGATACAGGCAGCGTTACGTCGATCTTTGGGCGAATCCTGAGGTGCGCGAGAGGTTAAAGCTAAGGTCTCGAATCGTGGCGCAACTGCGCAGCGACCTTGGTGATCGTGGCTTCATGGAGGTCGAGACCCCCATTTTGCAGCCGATCGCATCGGGCGCGATTGCGAAGCCTTTCGTGACCCACCACAATGCGCTCGATACTGACTTTTTCCTGCGGATAGCACCGGAACTCTACCTAAAGCGTCTCGTGGTTGGCGGTTTTGAGCGCGTGTTTGAGTTGGGACGTGATTTCCGTAATGAAGGACTGTCCCCTCGCCATAATCCGGAGTTCAGCATGTTGGAGGTATATCAGGCCTACACCGACGTCTACGGGATGATTGAGCTCACCGAGACGCTGATTTCACATGCTGCGCTCGCAGCTCGGGCCTCTCTCCAGGTATCCTGCCAAGGTCAGATCATCGACCTTGCGCCACCATATAGGCGGGCGACCATGGAGGAGCTGGTGTCTGAGACGCTTGGGCAACCGGTGCTACTTGAGCACGGTCGTCAACGTCTCGCTGATCTCGCAGCCGAGCATGGTGTCAAGGTCGAGACCGGTGATGGCCCTGGCCGTGTCCTGTTTTCGCTCTATGAGGCCCTAGTCGAGTCTGCTCTTGTGCAGCCAACTTTCGTGCTCGACTTCCCAAAGGAGGTCTCCCCGTTGGCTCGCGATCACCGTGATCCATCCAAGCCTGGTCGTGTTGAGCAGTTCGACCTGGTGATACTCGGACGGGAGATCGGCACCGCGTATTCGGAGTTAAACGACCCCGACGAACAACGAAGGCGCTTTTATCAGCAGGCGCAGGCACGATTGCAGGGTGACGAGGAGGCGATGGTGCTCGATGAGGACTTTCTCCGTGCACTTGAGCATGGTATGCCGCCCACAGGTGGACTCGGTATCGGTGTCGACCGTCTGGTGATTCTCTTGACAGATGCACCTCACATCAAGGAGGTCATTGCGTTTCCTGCGCTTCGGCCAGAGTCGCTGTAGCTTACTACCCGGCCAGAGATGGAACTAATGGCCTCTCAGGTGGCGAGCCGCAAAAATCCAGTTCCTTGACCGACCGCCACGTGGGCGGAGTCTATGAGCTGCGCGAGGAGATTGATCACCCAGCTGAAATCGTAGTGATCGAGTTGGGCAACTAGCTTGGTAACCCGGTCTCGGTACTGTTCCATTGCAGCAAGTGACTCTCCCAGAGCTCCAGAGCTACGGAGGAGCTCTGCGATCTGGCGAAGGTTCCTCGATGTACTGGCGTGCGGGAGCAGTTGGGATAGCGTCTTCCCAGCGGTTGGGTCCGCGAGGAGGAGTATGACTGGCAATGTGTAGATGCCCTCGACGAGATCCTGGCCAGGCTCTTTTTTCAGAACCTCCTTCGGTGCAAAGATGTCCATGATGTCATCTCGAATTTGAAAAACCATCCCGATCGATTCGCCTATCTCCGTGAACATGGTCACCTCGTCGTCGCCGAGGCCCGCAATCAGCGCTGGAATGCGAGCAGATGCAGCCATGAGGGATGCGGTCTTACCGGAGATGGCGGCGAGGTATTCTGCTCGGTTGCGATCGAGTCGATGAGCGGCGGCCACCTCAAGGATTTGGCCCTCGCACATGCGAGCAAGGGTATCAGCTAATAGCGTCGCGATCTCTTGGCTCAGTCGCGCTGAGATACCAGCAGCCTTGGCGAGTAGAAAGTCTCCTGTCACGATGGCGATCAAGTTGCCGAACTTCAGGTTGACGCTCGGGACGCCTCGGCGTTCGCTCGCCTCGTCCATGACATCATCGTGGTATAACGATGCGAGATGGACTAGCTCTACAGCTACTGCGCCTTGCACCATTGCGGAGTCGGAGAACGATGCTATCTTCTCGGGAGACCATCCAAGGGCATGAGCAACGGCGAAGGAGATCATCGGACGAACCCGTTTCCCGCCCGCTGCTATTAGATGGGTTGCCGCTTCGCTGATCATCGGGTCGCCTGTCGTGGCGACCTCGCGTAGCTGTTCCTCGAGAAGGACTAAGGATCGGCTCATCCAGGACTCTGTTAGACTGATTTCGTATTCCACCGACCTCTACCCTAGAGGCTCTGGGGATGTAAGCACAATGCCGGTCGCCAATAGATGACCGATGGGCTGGTAAATGGCATAATTCAGGATTGGATAAATTCGTGGTTGTGTTTGCCCTTCAGGGAGACGATAGCAGTCAGGAATGAGACAAGCAGCTGTGACAAATAGGGCGCGAGTGCACGAGACAGGAGATGAGCGGCGGTGCTGTCAACTTGTGGGGCGTAAATCGTCAGGGGATTGTGGTGAGGTAGGTTGGTTGGATAGTGTTGGCGATGAGCTGTCAGTCAAAGGAGACTGCTGAAACCTTCATGATCTTGGCGGGCATGGAAAGCTCGTCATTGGTGTTGACTAGACTGATGGGAATATAGATCGAGGTTGTGTTGCCGGGTGACTCCGGCAGGGAATCTCGATGAGGAGGCAGTTAACTTGTTCGAACGTTTTACGGATCGTGCTCGCCGAGTATTGGTACTCGCTCAAGAGGAGGCCAAGCTTCTCCACCATAACTACATCGGGACTGAGCACATATTGCTTGGTCTGGTGCACGAAGGTGATGGAATCGCCGCCAAGGCGCTGGAGTCGCTTGGCGTCACGCTAGAAGGATTGCGTGAAGAGGTTGTGAAGCTTGCGGAGCCTTCGTCTGGCCCGACCCCTAACTCACCGGCCTTTACGGTTAGCGCGAAAAAGGTGCTCGAGTACTCGTTGCGCGAAGCGCTACAGCTAGGGCATAACTACATCGGAACCGAGCACATGCTTCTCGGTCTGGTGCGAGAGGGCGAAGGGACTGGATCGAAGGTTCTCATGAACCTCGGAATCGATCTGACCAGAGTCCGTTCGCAGGTCATGCAGATTCTTACCACCTACGAAGGGAAGCAGCCTGCTGGCGCCGGAGTTGGCCCATCTACTGGTCAAGAGCAATCCGGAGGCTCGGCGGTACTAGACCAGTTCGGGCGGAACCTTACGCAGATGGCCCGCGAGCACAAGCTCGATCCGGTGGTCGGACGCGATCGTGAGATCGAACGAATGATGCAGGTACTATCGCGGCGCCAGAAGAACAACCCAGTGTTGATTGGTGAGCCTGGAGTTGGCAAATCCGCCATTGTTGAGGGGCTTGCCGAGAAGATCGTCCAAGGTGACGTTCCTGACACACTAAGAGGTAAGCAGATCTACACTCTTGATCTTGGGGCACTCGTCGCCGGTAGTCGCTACCGCGGAGACTTTGAGGAACGCTTGAAGAAGGTGCTTAAAGAGGTGCGAACCAAGGAGAATATCGTCCTCTTTATCGACGAGATTCATACGTTGGTTGGTGCTGGGGCTGCCGAAGGTGCGATCGATGCCGCCTCCATTTTGAAGCCAATGTTGGCTCGTGGGGAGTTGCAGACGATCGGAGCCACGACGATTGATGAATATCGTAAGCATTTCGAGAAGGATGCAGCTCTAGAGCGCCGGTTCCAGCCGATCACGGTTGGTGAGCCTTCGATCGAGGATACTTTCGAGATCCTAAAGGGTCTGCGTGAGCGCTATGAGACCCACCACAACGTGACTATCACGGATGAGGCCCTGGTGGCGGCGGCAAACATGGCGGACCGATATATCTCTGATCGTTTCCTCCCTGACAAGGCCATTGACCTTATCGATGAGGCTGGTAGTCGGTTGCGAATCAAGCGCGTCACCTCACCGCCGGAGCTGCGCAAGATCGACGATGATCTCGTGCGCACGCGTAAGGATAAAGATTCGGCGCTCGCGCGGCAGAACTTTGACGAAGCCAAGCGACTCTCTACCAGAGAAGGTGAGCTCGCGCAGCGCAAGAGCGAGTTGGAGGCCTCCTGGAAAGAGGAGGGCAAGGAGCGCTACGGTGTCGTAGATGAAGAGGTCATAGCCGAGGTTCTGGCGATGTGGACGGGCATTCCGGTCAATCGACTCACCGAGGAGGAGACGGCGAAACTGCTGCGGATGGAGGATGAGCTCCATCGCCGTATCGTCGGTCAACAGGAGGCCATATCTGCGCTCTCGAGATCGATTCGCCGCACACATGCTGGCCTTAAGGATCCACGACGCCCCTCTGGGTCGTTTATCTTCCTAGGCCCGACCGGAGTCGGAAAGACCGAGTTAGCCAAGACGCTGGCGGAGTTTTTATTCGGTGATCCAGATGCCCTCATTCAGCTCGACATGAGTGAGTATATGGAGAAGCACACGGTTGCGCGTCTTGTTGGCTCCCCTCCTGGGTATGTCGGATACGACGAGGGTGGTCAGCTAACAGAGGCGGTGCGCAGGAAGCCATTTTCTGTCGTCCTCTTTGATGAGATTGAGAAGGCACATCCGGATATTTTCAATACATTGCTCCAGATTCTTGAGGATGGCAGACTTACGGATGCGCAAGGTAGGGCGGTGGACTTCAAGAACACGATCTTGATCATGACCTCCAACCTTGGGAGTGCTGATCTTCATAAGAGTCAGGTTGGTTTCTCTAGAAGTACGGATGCTGTTAACCATGAGAAGATGCGAATCAAGTTGAATGAGGCGCTCAAGACACACTTTAAGCCCGAGTTTTTGAATCGCATCGATGAGGTCATCGTATTCCATGAGCTCACGCAGCCAGAGGTGGAGAAGATCGTCGATCTGTTGTTTAAGCGAATTCAGAAGCAACTGGAGACGAAGGGTATCGGCATTGAGCTGACTGAGTCGGTGAGAGCTCATCTCGCTAAGGTTGGTTACGATCGGGAACTTGGGGCACGCCCTTTGCGTCGCACTCTACAGCGATTGATCGAGGATCCACTCTCTGAGCGGCTGCTCAACAAGGAGTTTCACGCTGGCGAGATGGTGGTTGTCGATCTCGATGGAGAGGACGTGGTGTTCCGCGTTATCGAGGGTGTCGATCCAACTCCAATGGAGCTAGCGGAGTCCTCAAGCGCCGACTGAGTAGGCGTTTGAGGCTGCGGTGTGTAAGTGTCAGAGCCTCGTCCTAGACCGGAGTAGATGAAGCAGAAGTTTCAATGCTCCGGTTGTGGCGAGCAGCATCTCACCTGGATGGGACAGTGTTCAAGCTGTGGCCAGTGGGGTCTGATAGCAGAAGAGGTTAAGACGTCATCACGCGGTTCTGCATACCAGCAGCCAGTTCCGCTCTTTAAGGTTGAACGCAGGCGCGAGCGACGACTCACATCCGGCATCGGAGGTTTTGACGATCTCCTTGGTGACGGCTTCGTTCTCGGTTCTGTTGTGCTCGTCTCTGGTGAGCCCGGTGTGGGTAAGTCCTCACTGATACTCGGCATGTCCGCCGGAATCATGGAGTCGACTCCGAGTCTATATATCTCGGCAGAGGAGACGAGCTTGCAGCTTGCAGAGCGTGCGGAAAGGCTCGCAGGATCCTTCGACCGCCTGCTTGTGCTCGCTACTCGTGATAGTGATGAGGCGCTTGCAGCTATCGAGGCGACAGAGGCGAGGTTTGTAATAGTCGATTCGCTTCAGGCCCTGGCCATAGGCGTGACACCGATGAAGGAGTTCGTCGATGCGGTGGTCAGGCTCGCCAAGCTGCGCGAGATAGTTGTCGTAGTGATTGGACAGGTGACAAAGGATGGCGATCTTTTGGGGCCGCGATATGTGGAACATATGGTTGACGCTTCACTGATGCTCGAGACCACTGGTGCACCGGGTATTAGGCGAGTTATGGTCCGGAAAAATCGGTTTGGCCCTAGTGATGGAGTACGTCGCTTTGCGCTCGAGACCCATGGCGTCCGGATGATCGAGGAGAGTAATCGCCTCGATGACACGCCCGAGGTTGGACGTGCCTGGGCTGGCGTACGAGTCGGTCGTCTCGCGCAGATTGTGGAGGTGAATGCGCTCGTGGGGCCGAAGTCGAAGGGTCGACTTCTTTCACGAGGAATTGAGACCGACCGGGTTCGTTATCTGCTATCGGTGATTGACAAACACTGTGACCTTGACCTCTCTGATCGGGAGGTCTTAGTGGCGGTACCGAGTGGAGGCGTGGTCGTTGATCCGCGAGTTGATCTGGCACTGGCCATTGCTTTAGTGAGTTCACGACGCTCAGTTCCGTTGACGCGTCCGTTGGTCGCCTGTGCGGAGATCGGGCTCCTTGGGGAGTTGATCCCGGACGAGGCGATACGCGCACTCACACAGACATTGCCAGTGGCTGCCAAGGAGATCATCACGCCGAGGACCCGGCCCTACCTCCGTGAGGTGCTTGAGGAGCTCGGACTCTATAAGCCGGATCGCCTACAGGTGGTAGGCTTGTAGCCAGATGAGCGCGTCGACGACTGATTTCCAACAGACGGCATTAGCGAAGGTAGCCCCTGGGACGCTGTTGCGTGCAGGCCTCGATCGCATACTGCTAGCACGGACCGGTGCATTGGTTGTACTTGGTGATGCCGCAGAGGTTCTCGAGATCTGTACCGGTGGATTCCTTATTGAAGCCGCATTCTCGCCACAAAAGCTCTTTGAGCTCGCGAAGATGGATGGCGCAATTATCCTCTCAGCCAATGGCACCAGGATAGTTCGCGCGAACGTTCATCTGGTTCCAGATCCTCGACTGGTGACTACAGAGACGGGTACTCGCCATCGCACTGCCGAGCGCGTCGCCTCTAGCGTGGATGCGGTGGTGGTGGCGGTCTCCGAGGAGCTCTCGGTGATCTCGGTCTATTACCGCAACAACAAGCAGACCCTACAACCGATCCCAGCGGTCCTTTCGCGAGCTAGTCAGGCGCTCTCTACTTTGGAACGGTATCGAGAACGCTTCGAGTCGGTACTCTCGAGTCTCGCCCCACTAGAACTCGCTGATCAAGTCACCTTTCGAGACGTTCTTTTTGCACTGCAGCGCGGAGAGATGGTTCGCCGAATCGGTGCTGAGATAGAGGGCTACCTGCTCGAACTTGGTACCGATGGACGGCTGCTCGCCCTGCAATCTGCGGAGATCTCGCTCGATTTTGAGGAGCGCTTTGACTCGCTGATCTTCGACTTTCTTGGCTACAGTGATCCCATCGAGATCGAGGCTGTTCGCGATTCGCTGGGGTCTCTATCGACCGACGATGTGACTGACTTACGTACGTTTGCGAGTTGGGTAGCGCGACAGGCGATCTGTGAGCCGCTCCGCTCTGTGAGTGTCGATCATGGCGACCTGTCATCGGTCGCCTTGTCATCGCGCGGGTCTCGGTTGCTTAGCAGTATCTCTAGAATTCCTGCACCTGCTGTGGCTGCACTTCTTGATCGATACCGATCTGTGGCTGCCATTCGCTTGGCATCTGAACAGGAGTTAGCTGCTCTGGACGAGATCGGGCCCGACTGGGCCCGACTGATCAGAGAGTCGCTCGGTGGGAGCCCTATCGTCGCTCCATTGGAGCGCTAAATTGGCTAGTTTCTCTGCGTCGAGGATGCGATATACGCGATGGCGATGGATCGTTAGGGCGCCGGAACGTTGAAGCGTAGCCAAGGCCTTGTTGGTTCGCTCGCGTGATGCTCCGACGAGGCTAGCGATCTCCTCCTGGGTGACGTCGAGCTCGAACTCCGTCAACCCTTGCGCTATCTCCAGGAGCAGACGCGCGAGTCTGTTGATG
Organism: Ferrimicrobium acidiphilum DSM 19497; assembly: GCF_000949255.1. Taxonomy (NCBI): domain Bacteria; kingdom Bacillati; phylum Actinomycetota; class Acidimicrobiia; order Acidimicrobiales; family Acidimicrobiaceae; genus Ferrimicrobium; species Ferrimicrobium acidiphilum. Next base: position 80,100 of record NZ_JXUW01000009.1, read on the forward strand.
AGGTCGAGGTTGAGTGCCTCGATGAGTCGCTGGTCGCTAGCGCGTATTCGAGTTGCATAGGCGCTCAGAATCCTACATGCTATTGCTGGGTTGTCGGTGAGGTTGGCACGCACGACGTCGTAGGGTAGGGTCAGGGCGAGGGATGGCTCCAACGCTCGTGCGGTCGAGGTGCGTGGAGCGTTATCGAACAGGCTTAGATCTCCAACAACATTACCCCTTGACTTAATAGCGAACATCGTTGGCCGTCCCCATGTCCCTCCCGCGAGGAGGCCAACGCGTCCTGAGCAGATCAGGTAGCATGCATCGGCAACTTTGTCGATCTCGTACAGGAGTTCACCACGTCGATAGAGCATCAGGTTGTGTCTGATGAAGTGGGGAGTCCAGAACTGCTCTGAGAAGTGCGAAAAAACCGGGTGTTGTCGGACGAGAGAGAGTACGTTTTCCTCATCGCCTGCTTGGGCCCATACGAGCACATCCACCCCCAGTCCTCGAGCTGGTATACTAGTAGAAAAGATCAGTTAATCCTTACTGTGTGTCCTTCCTGGAAGGCGGTTTCATTGTCATTTGAAGTCGGCGACAAGGTCGTCTATCCCCACCATGGTGCTGCGATCATAGAAGATCGAGAGCGCCGGGAGGATTTTGGTGAAGAGAAAGAGTATTTCGTCCTGAAGATTGCCTACGGGGATTTGACAGTTCGAGTGCCTGTGGACCTAGCCGAAGAGGTTGGCCTACGTGACGTTATCAACGACGAGGAGGTCGAAGAGGTCTTCGCTGTACTTGGCAAAAAGGACGCGCGGATGCCGACCAACTGGTCGAGACGGTATAAGAATCATGTTGAAAAGTTGAAGTCAGGTGATATCTATCAGGTTGCTGAGGTGGTTCGGAACCTGACGATTCGCGACAACGACAAGGGTCTCTCGGCTGGTGAACGGCGGATGCTAGCCAAGGCGCGGCAGATCTTGGTGTCTGAGCTCACCTTTGCGCTGTCGGTCACTCCTGAAGATGCTGAGGGGCGACTCGACAAGGCGCTCGCGTAACGGAGAAGTGATTGGCTGTTGGAACCCTGATCGTTGCTGCGGGATCCGGACAGCGGTTTGGTGGTCCAAAGCAATTTGAGCGAGTTGGTGGGATTACCCTCTTGGAGGCTGCGATTGAGCGGGCGAAGTCGATTTCGAATCGCATCGTTGTTGCCCTGCCAGCTGGGATCGAGCTTCCGTCTTCGAACTCAGAGCTCGCCTATACCGTTGGTGGAGACACAAGAACAGAGTCTGTAGCCAACGCCTTCCGGGCACTTGGTGACCGATTCGATTACGTGCTTGTCCACGATGCCGCGCGGCCGTATGCGTCCCAAGCGCTTTTTGAACGCGTGGTGGCCGCACTCGCACGCGGATGTCTTGCGGTTATTCCCGCTCTTGAGTCAGTTGATACCCTCAAGGTTGTTGAGGATCGCATGGTGCGAGAGACGCTGGATCGGAACAAGATCGTTCGCGTGCAGACCCCTCAAGGTTTCCAGTACGAGCTGCTAGCTGAGATCATCAACTCGAGGAAAGAGGCGACCGATGAGGCGGCGATAGCTGAGCAACTTGGCTATCCGGTCACGATCGTCCCGGGTGAAGAGCTCGCTTCCAAGGTAACCTGGCGTGCTGATCTTGAACGTCTACGCCTCCCGCGTGTAGGGCTAGGATTTGACATTCACCCGTTTCGCCTCGACGACGGTGGCGATTTAGTGTTGGCTGGTGAGCATTTCGGGCCTCCCGGATTGATCGGTCACTCCGATGGAGACTGCCTGGCTCATGCGGTCGCTGATGCAATCTTGGGTGCGGCCGGCATAGGTGGTATCGGAGATATTTTCCCAGACACAGATCCAGAGTTGAAGGACGCAGACTCGATGCTTCTTCTTGCGGAGTGTGCCCAGGCAGTGAGGGCGAGGGGTTATCGTGTGCACTCGGTAGACGCGACGATTATCGCCGAGCACCCTCGGCTTGGCTCATCGCTCGACAGGCTCGGGTGTGCGCTACAGACTCATATGCAGGCGCCTGTGCTTGTAAAGGCCAAGCGAGCTGAGGGATTGGGATCACTTGGGGCGGGCCTTGGAATCGCGACCTTTGCGGTGGCGTCGATCATATGAGCGAACGTAGTGTTGGTGGCGGCCAGGTGGAGGGTCGGCGGGCGGTGCTCGAGCTGCTCCGGGTTGGGCGACGCGAGGTACATGAGGTCTGGTGCATGCGAGACGCCTTGGATGAGGAGATCGACGAAGCTGCTGCAGCTGCTGGGGTTAGGTTACTCAGGGTCAGCGAGAGTGCTTTTCGAGAGCGTTCCTCTTCGTTTCAGCCTCAAGGAGTGCTTGCGATTGCGGAGCCGCTACGTTCGCGTTCGCTAGAGGACCTCATAGCACCTGAAGTGGTGCTGCTTGTGCTTGACCGAGTTCAGGATCCACAGAATCTTGGGGCGATACTCCGTAGCGCCGCCGCCGCCGGTGTCGGAGGCGTTATCCTACCTGAACGTCGAGGTGCTCTAGTTACTCCGGCGGTTACTAAGGTTGCCTCAGGTGCACTTGAGTACCTTGACTTCGCTGTCGTAGCCGGCATTCCTGCCGCCCTGGCGACGCTGCAGAGGCAGTCGGTTTGGACGGTGGGACTCGCGGCTGAGGCAGAGGTAGCGCTCGCGGATTGCAACCTCCTCACCGAGGCAATCGCATTGGTCGTTGGGGCTGAGGGTGATGGACTAGCCCGATTGACTCGTCAGCGATGCGATCTTCTAGCCAAGATACCGATGGCAGCATCGGTCGCGTCGCTAAACGTTAGTGCCGCGACTGCAGTCGCCCTGTTTACTATTGCTGGTGCGCGGCGTGTTTAATGAGCTTTCCATACTTCTCAGCGGTAGCCGTGAGGAGCTGCGGGCGTTGTTGAAGGAGATGCCCTCTGAGCTTCTTGCGCAAGGTCATCGCGCCTACCAGAGTCGGTTTGGCCCCGATGGGGATATGTTGGAGCTCGCACTCGCCGATCCCGATCTACGGGTGGGTATAGCCGCAGTGGCCGCGATCCCGAGCGAGCGACGCAACTCTGAACTCGCCGAGCGATGTATGAGCGACTCCTCTTGGCTCGTCGTCGAGTTCGGTGCCTACGTTGCAGGAGAGCTGGAGGATCGAGCACTCGTGCCAAGGTTGATCGAGCTGGCAGAGGGACACGATGAGCCTTTGGTGCGCGAGTCGGCGCTGGCCAGTCTGGGTGCAATCGGAGACCCAAGAGCTGTGCCATTGGTTCTTAGTGCCCTATCGTCGAAGAATGTCTATCTGCGACGACGTGCTTTGGTGATATCGGTAGCCTTTGAATCCGAGGAGATCGATGCCGCCGTTGAGGCGCTGCGTGATGACCGTGATGCGCAGATCCGGCAGCTCTTCGTCGATCTCGAACGCGATCCTTACCAGTAGATTTTGGATGGATTGCTTGCGTGGATGACGGAGAGTCCTCGTATCACTGCGAGCTCGGGATCCGGTATGGTGTGCACCTCGACTCCGAGCCGTCGTTCGAGTTCACCTGCCAGGCCAGACAAGTGAGCGCCACCGCCTAGGAGCCAGACTCCGCGATCAGCCACATCGGTCACGAGTTGGTTTGGCGCTTGAGCTATGCAGTTGATAACGGTTTGGGTGACTAGGTCGAGGCTCGGCAGTATGGCGGCGTAGATGGTGTCTTCGGCGATCACGCCGCTCTCACTCTCTCCATTAGCCAGGCTTCTACCCCAGATCTTGGCTTGAGCTCCGCTATGGGTCCGCTGGAAGTCAATCAACTGAGTGAGAATATCGTTTGCCACCTCATCTGAGATGACGAGATCACATGTTGTTTTGACGGATTCGCGGATTGCGTTGCGAAAACTGCTCACTCCGGTGGCACTCGTGGCTCGGGCTGCGAGCTTACCAAAAGAGACGATTCCGGCTTCTATCAACGACTCGCCTAGGACGACGGTCATAGTCCCTACCTCGCCGAGCACGTCTTCATCGATGCCAGCCGTTGCCGCTATCGGCGTTTCGAGTGGGATGACTGGTTTCGCGTTGAGCCCCTCTATACATCGCTTAAGCGATGCGGTGTCCAGTTGCGAGGCGTGAGTAGTGGCCGCAAAGAGCACTTCACTCCGAGCGAACGAGCGTACGCCAACGGAGCGCAACGCCTGCTTTAAAAACCCACTGACCGCCTCTGGGTCTGCCGGAGCTCCCTGACGCATGATCTTGACTAGTTTGGTCTTTGATCCACTTCGGAGTACCTCTTCGGGTGCCTTTGCTCCAATCACTTTTACCGATTTATGATCTAGATCATAAGCGGCTTCGGATGCTACGGTCAGAATCGGTTCGGAGGCGACTTGAATGCGGGTGAAGGCAGCTCCAATGTCGAGAGTGATGAGCGCCATCTAGGAGTGTGATGACCGAGTGCCAGAGGAAGATTCGGACCTGTAGCGCTTGTCCAAGGCATGACGCATGCTGTCGAAGGAACGAACGCCGTCATCGATCGAAACCGGCTTGACTCGGTGTAGCGAGCCAAGGATACCAACGATCACCACGAAGGCGATCGGGATCAATACGTATAAAAGCTCAGTCATTGGAACCTTTCATTGGGGACGCAATATCTTGCATTGGAGTGGCGGTCGAAGACCATTGTGCACCGGATGTACCGATCTCCTGTTTCCAGATCGGGACGGCTACCTTGATGGTGTCGATGCCGTAACGGCTGGCGGCGAAGGCAGCGTCCCTGTGTCCGGCGCTACAGCCAACCAGGACACTGGATGCACCGACTGGCACTTCGCCGACACGATGAATGAGAACGATAGAACGAATCTCCTCGAAGGTCTCCTCGATAGTGGTTGCTATCTCAGAGAATCGCTCAGCAACTAGGTCAAGATAGGCTTCGTAGCGAATCGCAGACACATGCTCCATCTCATAGGAGTAGGTACGGACAGTTCCGGAGAACACGACGATACCCCCCGCATCTTGGCGACCAAGGAAATCATAGGCAGCGTCGAACACGATCGGGGACTCAGTTAACTCGAGCCAGCGACTTGTCGTCTTCTCTTGCCACGGCAGTGACGGGCTCGGGGTCTCCATCTGTTCTTCACCTCCTAATCAAATCCTATTTTTCAGCTGCTTGTATCACTAAAAGGATAGGCCACATGCTCGAACAATCGGTGCTAACTGGCTGCATTCACTAGAGGTTTTAAGCTGGGTCTCAGCTGATTAGAGGAGTAGTTCAGTTTCGCAGGCTGTAGAGCTTCATTACGGGAGTGGATCCTCTGGGAGAAACTTCTCGTCTCGTCTTACTCGGCTACACTTAGAGACGATGCTGTCAATTTTGTGGAGGTAGTGGTGGCTGATTCTGATGAGCCAATCAATCCGTTTCAGTTCATGATGGATGACATCATGAAGGCGATCGGATCGGCGAACATTGATCCACAGGGTTTGAGGCGGCAATTTATGGGGCTGGCCCTGGGCTCAGATGGGGCTAACGAACTTCCTGCCATGACCGATCGCACAAGAGTAGAGTCGCTCTTCGATCTCGCCAGTCGACACCTAGAGACGGTAGGGTTTATCTCGACTTTGGCAGCTTCAACCGAACATCTCGTTGTCGAGAGACCGGTTGACATCGCTGAGCGATTTTTGGACGGCTTCAAACCCTATCTCGATCTGTTGGCCTCTGCGCTTTCAGGTAGTGTTCCTCCGATGTCGCAACCAGGAGCTATGGATGTGGCACTTGGATCCGATACCGACTTTGCCTCGCTGGCAGCCTCGCTGTCGGCCTCGCTCGGTCCAATGTTCTCGAACGCCCAGGTTGGATCGCTAGTCGGACATTATGCGCTGTCTGCGCTTGGGACCCAGGACCTCCTCTTGCCACTCTCACCTCGCGGAGAGCTTGGTGTCGTGGTGAACAACCTACAAAAGGTCGCAGCTGCCATCAGTATTCCTCTTGATGAGGTTGCGCTCTATTGGTGTATGCGAGAACTCATCGTTGCGAGGGTTATGGCCCAACCAGTGATTGAGGATCGGTACGACACTGAACTACGGCTGTATCTACTTGACCTAAAGGCAGACACGACCCGAATGATGGAGAGTTTCGCTGAAGGAGCGATGTCTGATCCTAACTTCCTCACCAATTTTGATCCCACCGCCATGCTCCAGCAGTCGACCAGTCCTGCACAGGTGGCGAACGTCGCTGAGCTGCAGACGACGATGGCGGTGGTGCAGGCGCTGGTGGAGCTTGCGATGGCCCAGATCGGCCCCATGGTATTTGGGAGCACCAGCTGGATCGAGGGGATGAACCAATATCTAGATGAAGACCCAGCTCGTTCTGTGATGGCCTCGGTCTTTGGGATCACCTTGGCAGAGGTGCGAGCGAGAGCGGAGCGTTTTGCCGCCGAGCTCAGCGATTCAGTTGAGGATATTAGTGCCTTGGTGGCCGCACTGGCTGATCCATCGCTCTTTCCGAGTGCCGATGAACTCGATGATGTCAACCTTTGGCGTCTGCGACGATCGGTAGATGGCTAGCCACTTCATCTAGTCGCCGGACGTTCATGGTAATTGTGGTCCATGTGTCAGCGGCTCGCTTGGCTTAACTGCTATCGAGCAGTTCGAGAGCCTTTGTCCATCACTCTTCGAGGCACTCGCTGTTGTGGGCACAGCCGATCACGATGGCCAGCTTGGCTGATTGGAAGCTCGTGAGCACTCGTGAGTAGACTTGGCTCATGGCTGAAAAACTGACCCTCGATGATCAGGGTAAACTAGTAGTTCCTGTTGACGTCGCGTTGCCCTATATCGAGGGTGATGGTACCGGAGTGGATATCTGGCCGGCTGCACAACATGTCTTTGACACCGCTCTTGCCAAGCACGGCCAGCGTGTCTCCTGGATGGAGGTGCTCGCTGGCGAGAAGGCGTATCGGGAGACTGGGGAGTGGCTGCCAGAGGCGACCATCGAGGCGTTTCGCGAGTACCGCGTAGGTATCAAAGGCCCGCTTACTACGCCTGTTGGCGGTGGAATCCGATCGCTCAATGTGGCGATTCGCCAGATCATGGATCTGTACGTGTGCTTGCGACCGGTTCGCTGGTTCAAGGGAGTACCGTCGCCGGTTCGTCACCCTGAACTGGTTGATATGGTTATTTTCCGTGAGAATACTGAGGACGTATATGCGGGCCTTGAGGTGGCGGAGGGCACGCCAGAGGTCGCCAAGCTTCGTGAATTCCTACACGACAGCTTTGGTTGGGACATTCGGGAAGACTCAGGAATTGGCATCAAGCCAATCTCTAAAACTGGTTCGCAACGGCTAATTCGTGCTGCAATTAACTACGCGCTCGAGCACGATCGCCGCAGTGTCACCTTGGTGCACAAGGGTAATATCCAGAAGTTCACAGAAGGAGCCTTTCGTGCATGGGGTTATGAACTCGTAAAGGAGGAGTTCGCTGACCGAGCTGTTAGTTGGGACGACTGCGGTGGCAACCCTGGTGATCGGCTGCTTGTGAAGGATGCTATCGCCGATAACGCGCTCCAGCAGGTGCTCACGCGTGCGGATGAGTTTGACGTCATCGCAACTATGAACCTCAATGGTGATTACCTCTCCGATGCACTTGCAGCTCAAGTTGGTGGTATCGGAATCGCGCCAGGTGGCAATATCAACTATGTCACTGGACATGGCGTCTTTGAGGCGACCCACGGCACTGCACCCAAGTACGCAGGACAGGACAAGGTGAATCCGGGATCGGTGATTCTTTCCGGGGTGATGATGTTCGAGTATCTTGGGCTCCAAGATGTAGCGGATGATATTACTCGAGCGCTCGAGGAGACAATCTCGGCCAAAATAGTTACCTATGACTTTGCCCGCCTGATGGAGGGGGCGACCGAGGTCTCGTGTTCAGAGTTCGGGCATGCGATCGCGGAGCGAATCTAGCTGCTTTAGCTGGGTGGCTATCACAATAGCTCCCGTTGACAGTGGAGTGCTGGCGGTGGTGAGTAGAACCGTCGGCGGCGCGAAGTGAATTGAGTTCAATGAGAAAGGAAATAGATAGATGACGACTCCGGTCAAGGTGGCAGTTACTGGTGCTGCAGGACAGATTAGCTATTCGTTATTGTTTCGACTAGCTGCAGGTGATGTTTTTGGGGCCGATGTGCCCGTCGAATTACGGTTGATAGAGATCGATCCAGCGATGCGGGCACTTGAAGGCGTGGTGATGGAACTAGATGATTGTGCCTTTCCGAATTTGGTCAACGTGGTTACGACCAGTGACCTCAAGGTTGGTTTCGATGGCGTCAATTGGGCACTTCTGATAGGGTCAGTACCGCGTAAGCAGGGAATGGAGCGTCGCGATCTACTGGGCATTAACGGCGGGATTTTTAAGCCACAGGGCGAGGCCATTGCGTCCGCTGCCGCCAATGATGTCCGCGTCTTGGTGGTCGGTAATCCCTGCAACACCAACTGCCTAATCGCTAGAGAGAACGGCAAGGATGTACCTGCGGATCGTTGGTTTTCGATGATGCGTCTCGACCAAAATCGTGCGATGACACAGTTGGCACGTAAGGCGAATAGGCCGGTGACTTCAGTTACCAAGATGGCGATCTGGGGGAACCACTCAGCAACCCAGTTCCCGGACTTCTACCATGCTGAGATCGATGGTGTTGAGGTTCCAAAGGTGATCGACGATCATGACTGGCTCAACGGTGAGTTCATCACCACCGTACAGAAACGAGGAGCAGCGATTATCGAGGCTCGTGGCGCCTCGTCTGCCGCCTCCGCTGCTAATGCTGTTATTGACACAGTTCGCTCGATCGCGACACCAACCCCGGCCGGCGACTGGACCTCAGTCGGCGTGGTATCCCGTGGTGAGTATGGCGTGCCCGAGGGCCTGCAGTTCGGTTTCCCGATTCGGTCGACCGGGAGCTCTTGGGAGGTTGTTACCGGCCTCGTACACACACAAGCTGCGCAGTCGGCCATCGACACTACTAGGGATGAACTCCTTGGCGAGCAGTCAGAGGTAACCGAGCTACTCTCGTAGGGCTCCGAGCTTCTTGCTATCGTCATCTGCCTGGGTAGTGAGCAACGCTTGCTCTCTGGGTGGATCTGTTGTGACCAAACCGGAGCGCGAAGCCCCGTCTGTAAGGGCGGGGTAGAGCGACCTCGATTACATCCCAAAGTCAAGTCTGTCAGACTCTCAACTGAAACTACTCACCAACCGAGAGCGCCAACCTAAGAGGCGACTACAACGCAAACTAGCTAGACAGACCAAAGGCTCCAACCGTCGTAATGCTACAAAGCTAGCTATAGCTAGCTATCAGCAAAGGAGACCGATCGACGCAAAGACTGGATCGAGTGGACCACGACCTGATTGCCCTAGAGGATTTGGGGGTCAAGAACATGATCCGTTCGGCCAAGGACACGCTCAAGAACCCATGCAAGAACGTTGCTCAGAAGTCCGGACTCAACAGGTCTATCCTCGAACAGAGCTGGGGTATGTTCCACAGACGGCTCACTGACAAAGCTATCAATACCATAACCCCAATGCCATAACCCCAGTAGAAATCATCGCCATCAACCCCACATACACGAGCCTACGTTGTTCTAGGTGTGATCTAAGGACGTGGAGGGACATCGCACGCTAACAAGCACCCAGACCCAGTGAAGCGTCAACCAGCCGAAGCTGCATGAGCAGCCTAGGAAGCCCCGTCCGTAAGGGTGGGGAGGATGTCACTGCCGTCTTGGTAGGTTAGCGGAGGCGCCCGAATTGATGACCTTTGCTGTTCAGGTATCTGGCACTACTTCCTTGTGGTATGCAACGATGGCCTAGAACTGCCGGAGACTTGGTAGTCGGTGGTATGTAGGCCTGGCTACTCGCGGAGTCGCCCGATCTGCGTCGATGACACTGTCATCGCTTGAGTCGAGCTAGGAATAATGGCAATTTCACGACATGGTATGCGGCCATTGATGGGCTGGCAACAGGTATCATGCAGTTAGACAGACGTGATCGGCATCAACGTTCGCGTTGACGATCCTCCTCGCTGTTGGTCAAAATAGGTGAATCCCGGAGTTCCCAATGCCCTTTTTGCGGATAATGTTGGTTTCACGAGACATGGATGGGTCAGATGTCGACTAATCCAGCCACGATTAACCGGGGTCTGCGAGAAGTCTAGCTCAGGTGATGTGACTGCTTCGGTAAACTGGTGGGATAGGGGCAGTTGACGGTTTTAGTGTGGGCAGGATTGTAGGTGCGAAGAGGAGTTTGCCATCAAGGCGAGGCTTAGTCATGCCGTTGAATGATGGCTTGCTGGCTAGCGCGCTGGTCGAATCGCCAGTTTTCAACGGCTCACTGTTGATGGGAGTGTGAGTTCTTGGCACATGATCATCACGATATTTTTACAACTGCCGGGGATCGCCAACACGGCAAGCTCACGCTGGTGCTCTGCATTACGGTTGTCATCATGGTCGCCGAGATCATTGGTGGACTGCTCGGTCGCTCGCTCGCACTCTTCGCCGATGCTGGCCACCTCGCGACCGATGTAGCCGGCATAGGCCTGTCGCTGCTCGGGATATGGTTTGCTCGCCGTCCATCGAGTGATGCTCGTAGCTTTGGGTATCAGCGAGCAGAGATATTTGCAGCTGTAGTTAATGCGGTTCTCTTGCTGGGGGTAGGGGTTTTCATTATCGTCGAGTCGATCTTCCAGCTGTTTCACCCAACTATGGCGACAGCGGGGATCATGGCATTGTTCGGGGTTGTCGCACTTATTGGAAATGGCCTTAGTTTGGCGATTCTTCGGCCAGCTCATCGCGACAGTCTGAACGTACGCGGGGCTTTCTTGGAGGTGCTCTCTGATCTGCTAGGTGCGATCGCCGTCCTAATCGCTGCCGTCCTAATCGCTGCGACCGGTTTCCAGCGAGCTGACGCCCTCGCTTCATTGCTGATTGGAGCCCTGATTTTGCCGAGGACTCTGAATCTACTGCGCGATACTGTGGATGTACTTCTTGAGGCGACGCCTAAGGACATCGATGTTGCAAAAGTTCGGGATCATATTCGTTCGACCTCAGGAGTGTTGGCGGTGCACGATCTTCACGTTTGGACGATCACCAGCGGCAATCCAGTGCTGTCAGCTCATGTAGTGATCGAGGATAGCGTTTTTGATGGTGGTGGAGCGGCGAAAGTTTTGGATGATCTTGGCGTCTGCCTAGCTGGTCATTTCGATGTCGAACACTGCACCTTCCAACTAGAGCCTGCCAGGCACCGTCAACACGAACAGACGACTCATCCATGATGCGGTGAGGAGCACGGGCAAACTGGTGCCGAGCTCCTCGACGATCACTGCCGATCCTTACAATGGCTCGCGGGTAGTGGTATACGGAATGTCGGCTGATGGCGTAGTCCATTGGCGGTCGATACCTCGACTCTCCGGCGAGTGTTCGGTGCAACGACTGCACCTGCGCATCCGAACCTTGTGAACGTTGCCGTCCTCGGTGGACGGCTCACCGCCAGGCCGGTGCGTTACTTTTAAGTTGGCGCTCACGATGAGTGCCCGATCGCACTCTGCCAAGGCCTACATTCCAGATAACAACAACTTCGACATCGTCGCATCGCATCGCATCGCTGCCGCTGACCGTCGACTAGCCCTTGCCCAGTCTGGTAACGTTGCTCCTCGATCATATGTCCGAGGGAATCCGAAGTCCCCTCAACCCACGCATAAGCTATGACGACTGTCTACTCGTTCAGATTTTGGGATTCTCGTGGGGGCAGCAAAAAGGCCGGTGCTTTCGCACCGGCCTGGACCGTGGTGGTGGGGGTTGGATTTGAACTAACAACCTTCGGGTTATCAGCCGCTCTAGAGAGCCCCTTCGTCGGCGGCTTGGTAGATGCTGCGCACCATGGGAGTGAAGCCGAGGCTTCTGGCGAGGGTTCCGTCGACGTGCCCGTTCCAGGGGTTCTCGAGCGGCTGAGCTGATGTGGGGTAGTCGGTGCCGACGATCCGAGCGATCTCGTAGACCGAGGTGGGAGCATCGTCCGTGAGGTTAACGATCCGCCGATCCAGTGTTCCGGTGAGAGCGAGTTGCGTGGCAGTGGCGATGTCGCGATGGTGGATCAGACTCATCGTGGCGGCGGGATGCCAGCCCCATGACCCCAGGAGTCCGGGCGCTGATTGCAGATGGCCGTCGCCGTCGCCGTAGACGAAAGCGAAACGCAGGACGATCCAATTCAGGCCACTGTCGCGAAGTTCCTGCTCGGCGGCGATCTTGCTGGCCGGGTAGGGCCGGGTCGGCTTGGCAGGATCGCCTTCGCGTGCTGGCCACGGCAGATCTTCGTCGTAGACGAGGTTGGTACTGGCCATGATGATTCTTGCCTTGTGGGCATGAGCCTGGACCGCCGCGATGAGGTTCTTGGTGCCGTCGACGTTGGCTCGCCGAATCTGCTCCGGGTCTGGGTTCCGTAGAACGGCGGCGAGGTGGATCACGGCGGAGATCCCAGCCACGGCCTCCGGCAGTGTGGACGGATCCAGGAGGTCGCCAGCGACCGTCGAGACGCCTTCGGGGAGGGGCCTACCGGGTCGCACGAGAGCGCGGCAGTCGTACCCCTCGTCAACGAGGCGGGGAATGAGGCGGCTGCCGACCAGTCCGGTAGCGCCAGTGATGAGGATGGTCATGATGGTGTCCCTTTCGAAAGGAGTTCCTGGAGCTTGCCGGTGGCGGTGCGGAGCACGTGGGCGGTGGTTTCCAGGTCAGACGCTGCGATGCCGTCGAACGCGGTGTCCAGGATCAGGGCTATCGGGTCGGGCAACTCCCGCCACAACGCCGCGCCGGCCGGAGTAAGCCTCAGCATCTTCTGTCGCTGATCGGTGCTGCTCGGCACCTGCACGACCAGCCCTTTACGGACCAAGGCAGAGACCACGCCGGTGAGAGTTGCGCGTTGGACCTGGAGCGGGCCGGCCAGGTCACGCTGCGAGGTCTCGCCCACCATTGCCAGGTGGTACAGCACGTACCATTGCGTTGGGCCGAGATCGTGGGGGCGCAGAATGGATTCCATCACCGTTCGCGACGCAAGGTGATACTTCTTCGCCCATGCCCCGGCTGACTCGTGTTGAGGGTCCGTTATTCCGTTAGCCACCATACAATTATAGTTAGGTAGCTAACAGATGTCAACCTGGTGATCCATTGGTGAAGTGCACAGCGTTCAACTTCACATCGATCTGCAACTTTCGGGTCGGGCTGGAAACGCTTGACTAATCTGGCCCCACCACGCTTGACCAATCTGGCCCCACCCTCAACACCACGGTTCGTAGGCTTGAAGCATGAGAATTGTTTCAAGAAGTCAGAAAAGGATGTTGAGAGTGGAGCTCTATCAGAGTATCGCAGAATGCCGTTAGTAAAGAGGGTCTGTCGATTCGGGCGACGGCCAAGGAGTTCAAAGTCCATCGACGAGAGGTGCGCCGGGCACTTGCCAGCGCTATCCCACCAGAACGCAAGTCGACTATCAAGATGCGTCCAAAGCTTGGACCCTACGAGTCGACGATACGTGCGTGGTTAACAGAGGACCTAAAGGTCCCAAAGAAGCAGCGACACACCGCAACGAGGATCTGGCAGCGGCTCGTCGATGAGTGCGGTGCCGATGTCTCGGTGTCTGCGGTGCGGGTGATGGTGCGCGAACTTAGAAGCTGAGATCATCGAGCCAGCAGCCACCGCGATGATACCCCAGGTACACGTACCCGGCAGAACCGCCGAGGTGGACTTCGGTGACGTCTGGGTGATTGTAAGTGGCGAGAAGCTCAGAGCCAAGATGTTCGCTATGCGCCTCTCGGCGTCGGCGAAGGCCTTCCATCAGATCTACATGGGAGAGTCCCAGGAGTGTTTCCTAGACGGCCACGAGAAGGCATTTGAGGCCTTTGGCGGGATACCAACAGAGATCCGCTATGACAATCTCACCTCCGCGGTTACCAAGGTGCTCATCGGGAGAGACCGTATGGAGAACGAGCGCTTCACCGCCTTTCGTTCCCACTATGGCTTTGGCGCCTCCTATTGCACCCCAGGCATCAAGGGTGCCCATGAGAAGGGAGGCATTGAGGGTGAGGTTAAGCGGGCCAGGCGCCGCTACATGGTTCCCATGCCAAAGGGCGCAACCTTGGCTGAGATCAACGACAAGCTCCACCAGCGCGTAGACGCCGATGATGCCAGCAGACATGTCGCCTATCGCAAAGAGACGGTTGAGGCGGCGTTCCTAGAGGAGCGTAAGGCTCTAAAACCACTCATGGCAGAGTCCTTTGGCTCAGCAAAGATCCTCTTTGCCAAGGTCGATGCCAAGTCCAGAGTATGTGTGAGACAGGCGTTCTACTCGGTTCCGGTCTCGCTCATTGGCAGAAGCGTCCAGATAGCCCTCTCGGCTAATGAGGTGAGCATCTCCTATCGAGACAAGCAGGTGGCGACACATGGACGTCTCACTCATCGAGGAGACTCTATTCTCGTACTGGATCATTACCTTGAGGCCTTCACCAGAAAGCCTGGAGCGTTCCCTCGGTCGGTACCCCTTGACCAGGCAAAGAAGAGCGGAGCGTTCAGTAGGGACCACGAGGAGTTCCTCGCTGGGGCTACCCGGCTCTATGGAGAGAGCAAGGGTATCTCCGAAATGGTTGGCGTGCTCTTACTTGCGAGGAGACTGTCCAAAGCGGCTATCGCGGCTGGGCTCAGCCGAGCCCTTGTCATGCATACGTTCAAGGCTGACTTCGTCGAGATTGCGGCACGGTCCTCGCTTGAGTCAACCCCTATGCCTTTAGACGATGTCCCAGAGGTTGTCGCACCAACGGTCGATCTTGCCCGCTAT
>NZ_JXUW01000010.1 GCF_000949255.1 Ferrimicrobium acidiphilum DSM 19497
CAGTTCATCACGCAATTTCTCGCGAGGCTCACCCCCCCCAGCTCGTCGCCAGCCCTCACACGATCCAAAACACTCGGCACAGTTAGCGCATTGCAGCTCTGGCAAAGAACACAAGCAGCCCGGCCATGAAATCATGAAAACCGGAAATCATGATTCTCTACTAAACCTGAATCCACCGACGCACCCCGGTGTCGGGGCGTGGCGGTGGCCCTTGGGCTGTGATTTCGTTCCGTTGATTTAACCCGGGGTTCTGGATCGGTTCTGACCCAGAGTTAGGCGTGGTGGGTTAAGGATCTGATTTGGTGTTTCATTTGTGGGGCGCATGGAGAGTGTTGCCCGACCGCGCTTTCGAGTCGGAGGTAGTTCCCTAGATGGGAACCGGTTCGAGTGCCCTAAGGGTGATGAGTGCTCTTATGAAGGCCTTGGCCCATGGCCAACGAGCCGGAGTACGCAGTATCATCTTTCCCGATCGGTTGACGAGTCGTCCGACAAGCGAGATGAAGTGGTTACGAAAGCTACGAGCTATGACCATGGATTCTCGAGGGGTAATGGTACCAAGGTAGCTCACCTGACGGGTGAGGTTATGGGCAAGGACCGCATGGGCTAGCCATGCTCCATTGGCATGAAACTTACCAGAGGGGATATGTTCTAGTCCTGCCCCCTCTTTGAGATCTTTGATGGAGAGTTCAATCCGTGCTCGGTTCCGATGGAACTGATCCACCTCAATGGCTGGACCTTCCAAGTCGGTCACAAACCCGAAGTATCTCCAGTTAGGAAAGAGCTCTGCCTGGTCACCAATGAGGCGGGTACGACGGATAATGAGTCGTCTGCCCTTATAGGTGGTCTCGGCTACTTGGGCCTCACCGTTCTCGGTGTAGTCAATAGCTACCCAGGAGTCCTTACTGATCTCCTCTACCAGCGACTTTATCCCCTTGGCGTTGGCACGAACCGCCATGGTGTAAGAGATGCCTAGACGTTCTAACTCTTTCAAGGTCGCCTCTGATTGATACCCAGGGTCAAAGCGGATGGTGATCTTGCCTGTTGCACCGATGCGTCGACACCTAGCGATGAGTTCTTGAACAAAGCGTTTGGTTCCCCGTTGTGTATTGGCTGAACCCTTTCGCATTCGACAATGAAGTACCTCACCAGTATCAGAGCGAACCGCCAAGAGTGGGTGATAGCCAAGCTTCTTGGTATAGCCATAGGCTGCTCCCTGCTTGTGATACCCATATACCTCACAGATAGTGGAGTCGATGTCAATCACCAGGGGATCGTCTCCCGGGGCCAGGCCCATTGTCCAAGCACGGGTGAGCTCTTCCTCGATCACCTCGTCTAACTGACGAACGTGACATGAGGTAAAGGAGCGCAAGTAGGTACCAAGGGTAGAGGGAGCTACTACCCGAAACGGAAGCAGCTTCGAAGATGCCCCGGCTCTCAACATATCTATATGGTCGATGTGAGAGGCTCCTGCCACCATCGCATGAATGAGGGTCAATGACTTACTCGCTGGATTGGCTCCACCGACTCGACCAGTGAGATCTACCTTGTCGGCGATTACATCGGCCAAGCCAAGCTTGGAAGCAAGCGTGGAGACTAGAAGGAGTCCCGCATTGGCGACCAGATTCTCGTCGTCAAAGGCAACCTCGATAGCCTCTGGCGTGTGGTAAGATTGTGTCACAGAAAGTGTTCTCCTTGGTTGGTCGTTTTGGCTGCTTTCTAACTTCCATTCTACCAGCTCAGGGGGCACTTTCTTCAGTTTTGGGGGACCAATTCTCCGGGTGCGTCGGTGGTTCTAGGCTAAGTTAGGGCCGTGTGATGAGTTCGAGGATTGACACATGCCACAGCTCACACACACCCAACGTTGCCCGCGTTAGCTGCAGTGACATTCGGCGCTTAGCGATGATGCACGCCGACACTCGTCAGCCCACAAATACCGGAGGCGACCTCTGAGTGAGGCGACATATTCGACGCTCAGTTGCCAAGCTTGCGCCTACCAATTCTAGTTAGCCGACATTGTTCATTGCGATCCTCAGTTCACTAGGCTAAGTCTCATGCCGTCGTCGCCAGTCACGGTGCAACCTGAGGATCGATCCCATCGCATCCGCATAACACATTGGACAAGGATATGAGAAGAGTAGTGATTGTCGCGATTGTACTCCTGCTCATTGCGGGCTCATCGCTCTATCTAATCACGCCACCAAAGGCGGTTACCTCACCTCATCTCCACGATTTGACGATCCCAGCTGGTGATCCAAACTGGGAGAACGCTTGCACTTCCGCAACGCTTCCTGATACCTCCCCGACATGCATGACTGCTGCGCTCTACGACCTAAACCTTGCCCACAAAGCGGAAAACTTGCCAACACTGACCCTCCCCAAGGGCTTTAACCGTCAGAGCCAAGCAAACCAGCTTCACTACCTCATCAACAATGAGAGGGCCATCCGGAACCTCCCAACTGTTACCAAACCCACTTCGCAACTCGAGGAACTTGCTCACCAGGCTGCCGTAGAGGCACGGGATCCAAGCATCCCACAGTCGATGGATGGGGGTTCCGACTGGGCGGGGAACTTTCCTAACGCAATCGTGGTGGTCTTCATGTGGATGTATGAAGATGGTTACCATTACACCAACGCAGGTGGGGGATCAAACCTCGACTGTCAATCCTCAAAGGCAGCTGGGTGTTGGGGCCATCGTGATGTTATTCTTGAGACATCCACGAGCAATACTCGCTATGGGACCGCCTTTACCACCCAACTCGCACCCGCACAAGCACTCAAGTACGCGGACTCCTACACCCTGATCCTTGCTGGCCCACCTTCGCCGTTTGCAATAGGCAACACTCGCCCACTGGCACGTAGCATTGCTATCATCGCCGTGGTCATGATCCTCGCATCGACACTCTCGTGGCTGAATCGTCGAAGACGGCGCCGCACGAGGCCGAACATGGATCCTCTTTGGCCAAATCCATCCTGACTTTGGCGAACGCTGCGAACCTTGGCAGCATGGAATCCGACGACCGACTGCGCTGTCGTGATAACGGATCTGGAGGACCTAGGTCTTGGGATCTTTGACAAAACGCAAGTATGGCTTCGTTTCACGGAACCCATCGAAGCGTCGGCTCGCCTCATCATCACTCACAGAGTTAACGACGATCACCTCTTCGCCTTGCTGCCAATTGACCGGAGTTGCAACCGGAAACTCATCCGTCAACTGTAGCGCATCCAATACTCGAAGAATCTCCACAAAATTGCGACCAACTGACGCTGGATAGGTCATCTCAAGCCGTAATCGTTTCGCTGGGTCTATTACAAACACTGAACGGACAGTCAGCGTGTCTGAAGCATTGGAGTGAATCATGCCGTATAGGTTTGCCACCCTCCGGTCGGCATCACCAATCATAGGAAAGTTCACCGAATACCCGCGAATCTCCGCGATGTCTGACTCCCACCTCAAGTGGCTACCCACATCATCGACAGAAAGTCCAATAACCTTGGTCGAACGTCGTTCGAACTCCGGTAGCAGCCTTGCAACCTCCCCAAGCTCGGTCGTGCACACAGGAGTGAAGTCTTTTGGGTGCGAGAACAGAATGCCCCACGAGTCAGCCAACCATGCGTGGAACTGAAGTTTTCCCTGCGTCGTGTCCGCCTCGAAATCAGGAACTAAGTCGCCTAACTGAACCATAAAGCTGCCATCTCCTCGCGCACTCTTCTCTATCTCCTAAAACGTATGTTCACTCTATCTAGGTTGACGCTAGTACACGTGGCCAAAGTAACGTCCAGGCAGCTCGCTTGGTAGCTTGCAATAGAGGCTGGAGTCGGTTGCTTGAGGGCAGTTGTCTTAGTTCAACGCCCATGTGCGAAGGCCAGAACACCCGAAGCTGCCAACTGGACAGCTATGGCAGCCAACAGCAGACCAAAAACTCGAGATAAAAGCTCGATGCCCCCATCGCGTAACAACCTGCTGAGATGAACCGAAGACCTGAGTACCACAAGCAGAACCAGCATCACTATGAGGATCACCAATGCAAGACCAATAGCGTTGGCTACGGTATGTACCTCCCCAGCAAACACCAGAACTGTTGCGATTGCGCCAGGCCCTGCGATCAAAGGAGTGGCGAGTGGAACAAGTGCGACATTCACCTTTGGTTGCGTGGTCAACTCCGCCTGCTTGCCGGTCAAGAGCTGAAGAGCAACGATAAGCAACAGAAGCCCTCCAGAGACCTGCAAGGCAGGCAAAGACAGTCCCAGGTACCCGAGGATCTCTCGACCGAATCCAGCGAATATTCCCAAGACGACGGTAGCGACCAAGACTGCATCCAAGGCAAGGCGCTGTCGTGCCTTGACCCCCTTTCCCTGCGTGACCACCAAAAACGTCGGCACATTCCCGATTGGATCAATGATCACTATCAGGGTAACGAAACTCTCTATTAGGAATTTTGTATCCATAACCTTGCTGCCTCATCAGCTCATGCAAACTAAGTTGGCCCCCGAACCCTACCTGAGAGAACGCCAATCTCGCTCCGACAAGAATCGACAACCATTCGCGTGCAAGCGAACTATACTCTACTCACACTCGCTATAAAGGCGAGGTTACTCTAGCGACAGCCAGAGTTAGGCCAGCATAGCTCAAAACCACAGTGGGAGGTGCCGATTGGCGAGCGCCAGGCATACGAGGCCGAAGGGCACTCACCATGGACGCAAAGCGGTAGCCGTCACTGGCGGCGTCGTGGGCGGTTTGCTCATAGCCGCTGGTGTTGTAATAGCTATGAACTGGCCAAAAGCGTCACTCTCTGCGTCTTATGCTTCGCTAGGCAAGCTGACTACGTCAGGAGTGCACGAGGTTATTCTCAGTGTTGCCGGAGATGCCAACAACAAACCTATACAGGTCGAACTCAAAAACGGACAGCTCCTCCCGACCAAGAATCTCCCGACCGGAGTGACCACAAAGGTCACTGTAACTTTGCAGCGGCCCACATGGATTGCCTGGTTGGCCGGCAAGACTCAGACACTCACACTACAGAGTGCAACACCGCGGGCAAAGCTGCTCGACCCGGTTGCGATAGCATCATCTGGACAATCAGTACAATCTGATTTCTCTAATCCAGTGAGCGTCGTCTCATACTCGTACCGCTCTACAACTAGGTACCTTAAACTGGGCAAAGCCAGCACTCATGTCGACATACCTGGCTCATCAAATACTGCAGCTGGATCGCTCAAAGTAGCTGCCGCCCCTGACCCTTGGGAGACGCTACCGGCGGCATCGAACATGGTTTTCTTCCGGCAGAGCGGCTCTACGCCTGAGGCTGTAATCAGCCCAGACCTCACCAGTCTTGCACCTAAATCAACCATCACGATGACTTTCTCTCAACCAGTTGCCAAACTCTTCGGAGGCAAACTCCCCACCATCGACCCGGTTATTCAAGGAGCCAATCCAGTCAAGGGCAGTTGGCATGAACCCACACAGTACACCCTTACCTTTACGCCCACCACAGGGGACTTTTGGCCGTCAGAGAACTTCACCCTTACAACACCCGTTCCGATAGCGGTTGTAAGCCCAACTGGCGCTCTGGGAGTGACGGGAACCACCATTGCCATGAGCGGTGCTCCGATGCCAATGCTACGTCTGCAGCAACTGCTGGCACAGCTCAACTACCTGCCGGTGTCATTCAACTCGACCTCCTCTGTTGCCAACACCGAATCCGCACAATTAGCCGCGATGCAGACACCACCGCAGGGGACATTCGCCTGGCGATGGACGATGCCGACGCAGCTCACCTCGCTGTGGAGTCCCGGCAACTCCAACGTGATCACCAATGGTGCGGTTATGGCCTTTGAGGACTTCAACGGGCTTGGCTACAACAATCCGTTGAGTAATCCGCTATTATGGCCAACCCTGATCAACGACGTCATCGCTCATAAGGTTGATCCCCATCCTTATGCATGGATACAGGTGCAAAAAGCACTCCCCGAGACTCTAAACCTATGGGTTAACGGCAGCGTAGTGCTGACCAGCCCAACCAACACCGGCATAGCTGGCCTAGCTACCACCAATGGCACATTCCCAATCTACCTACGCTTCAAGCAAGACTATATGAGTGGCACCAACCCAAATGGAACCCACTATCACGATCTAGTGCACTGGATCAATTATTTTCTCGGCTCAGAAGCCGTCCATGGCTTCGTTCGGGCTAGCTACGGCTTCCCTCAAAGCTTGGGCTGTGTGGAGCTGCCGGTATCCACCGCCGCAGTCGTATATCCACAGGTCCATATCGGCACACTCGTCACCGTACTACCGAGTTAACGGCCACACTAGCCATAGCAACGCATCGACCATGTCCTGCTCCTCAAGGGCCAGACGAACCACGCCGATAGTTGAGCATGCCTAGGGGACATGTCACATCAGTTGTCCGACCCTTCATTCGTGCCGATCAAGATACGCTCCTCGGCCTGCTCAGTGTCGGCGGTGCAATCGCCTGCTCCCTAGCTGCGCTCTCGCCAATGAGTGTACACGCACCAGTTGGACTCAATTTCAGCATTGGCGTCACTAACGCTCTCCTCGGAATCGCAATTTTGCGATGGAGACTTGGGTCGCGATCCTTGTTCCAAGTCTCGATCCTATTCTTTATGGTGTTTGAGCTCTCGGTGCTGATAACGGCGACTCATACTCAGATCGGTCTCGCTACCGACCTGGTCGCCCTGCCCTGGATAGCTGTATATGCAGCATGCTTCGCGACAGCGCGGTCATTTTTTACGCTTGCGACGGTTATGACGGTTGCCGTTATCACAGCCACCGCTCTTTCGTCGGTTTCTGACCCTTGGTTCACAACAATTCGTATCCTCCTGATAACTTGGTGCGCAAGCGTAGCCCTCCACATTTTCATAGTTGCGCTCCGACGTCGAGCGGAGACAGATGGTCTTACCCAGATACTGAATCGAAATGGGTTTTTTCGCATGGCCGTAGCGACAGGAGTTCAGCGTAGCATCCAGTCCACCTTCGTCGTCCTGCTAGATCTCGATGGCTTCAAAACCATCAATGACCAACATGGACACATAGAAGGAGATGAGATTCTACGACAAACTGCCAAGATCCTCAAGCAACACCTCCCTACGAAGACGATTCTCGCTCGCATAGGAGGTGACGAGTTCGCTATAGTCGCTGTCGCAACGGAGAGCGAGGTCCTACTCAAACAGCTCCAGCGACTGCAGTCAGCCACTCCGTGTACATTCTCATTTGGCCTCGTTCCTTGGACCGACTCCTCTAGTCTCGACGAAGCCATGGTGTTGGCCGACGAAGCACTCTACGTTGACAAGCGAAACCATCGGAGTCGATTTGGGGAGTCAGCTACAGAGTGTCAACCCGAATAACGACGCCGTTCTCCGTCCAGCAATGCCAATGATCAAGTGCTACGGTAGTAGGTATGACAAGCTCTACGAGGCCCTCACTTAAACGAGACCTGAGCTCGATCGTTGGGGGTGACCACACCCTCGTAGGAACCATTCCCGAAGCCTATACCCACGACGAAGCACTTGAGCTCGATCCGGTGGAGCCAATGGCGGTAGTCTTTCCGACATCTAGAGATCACGTCGGTGAGCTAATCAAATACGCCAACGCCAACCTACTCCCGTTGGTTCCCCGCGGATCAGGGACAGGGTTGTCGGGAGGAGCAAGGCCGGTAGATAACGGAGTTGTCTGCTCCTTTGAAAAAATGAATCGGATCCTCGCCATTGACACCATCGATCAGACTGCTATGGTTGAACCTGGAGTCACTCTTGACCAACTTGAACAGGCATTAACAGATACTCCCTACTTCTACCCGGTCTACCCAGGTGAGATGTCGGCATCACTGGGCGGCAATGTCGCCACTAATGCCGGCGGAATGCGCGCAATGAAGTATGGAGTAACAAGGCACAATGTGCTGGGGCTCGAGTTCATCACTGGATCCGGTGTGCGAAGTCGATCCGGGGGAGCCTACGTGAAGACGAGCTCGGGTTACGATTTAACCCAACTAATCGTGGGATCCGAGGGCACCTTAGCACTAGTCACCCGAGTGCTCCTGCGCCTCAGCCCACGAGCTCACTATCGTACCCTCGTCTTGGCTAGCTTTGGCAAGTTTGAGGACATCGCTGTCGCCGTTGACTCCATATCCCGCAGAGGCTTGCTGCCAAGCATCCTCGAATACATGGAGGCATCGGGGCTGCGTGCCATGGCCGAACACGCCGGAATCAACCTAGGCGTCACTGCTGAGGTCTCATCTTCCACGGCGGCGTACCTGATGGTGGAGCTGGAAGCGATGAATTACGATGACCTCGAGTGGCAGACCAATCTTCTGGTTGAGGTACTAACAGGCCACAACTCTACCGAACAGTATGTACTCGATGAGACACAACGCCGAGGACTGATCAGTGCACGTGAATCAGCATTCTGGACGGTGAAAAAGCTAGGTGCCAACGTGATCCTTGATACCGTGGTGCCACGTTCGAAGTTGACTGAGCTTTTTAAAGGTGCAGCTGCCTGTGCTCGCGAGAGGAACGCGGTGTTGGTTGGAACTGGCCATGTCGGTGATGGCAACGTCCATCTATCACTCTTTCAATCCGATCCAATCGAGTGCCACGCGACAGCTAATGCGATCATCGAACTCGCCCAAGAGCTTGGCGGGACAATCTCAGGTGAGCATGGCATAGGACTCGCCAAACGCAGCTATCTGCTCGAACATGAAGACCCTGCGCGCCTCTCGCTCATGAACTCAATCAAGTCAATCTTCGATCCACTCAACGTCCTCAACCCTGGAAAGCTGTTATGACTACCGGAGCCCAACACATCCTCACAGGTCTTTCCGACGCAGGCATCGAGCTTATCTTTACCAACCCTGGAACCACCGAAATCTACTTCGTTGACGCCCTTGGAAAGGTTCCTATCCCTCGCCCGGTGCTTACACTTACGGAGGCGGTCGCTGCCGGCGCTGCCGATGGTGCGGCGCGAATTGGCGGCCAGCCCACGGCCTTACTCCTCCACCTCGGACCCGGGCTAGCCAACGCTATCGCCTACTTACATAATGCGAAACGTGCTCACTCCCCGATCGTCGTAGTCGTTGGTGACCATAGCCAGGGAGTAGCCAATCAAGACCCTCCTCTCGCCTCCGACATCGACAGCCTCGCCCACACCTTCTCTAAGGCGGTGATCCACGTAACCCAGCACGAACATCCTCGACATAGTGCGGCCCGCGCAGGCTACATAGCCGTAGATGCAACGCCAGGGATTGTCACCCTAATCGTGCCGAGCGACCTCTCGTGGAGCGAGACTAACGACATCCCGCGGCTACAGCGACCCCCTAGAACACCTCTAAACACCCCAGAATCTACGCTAGAGCGTGCGTCAGCAGCACTCATCGAACCCGATGGAACTGCCGTCATCGTCGGTGGCGACCTCCTGCGAACCGAGGGACAAGAGACTCTTGAACGCCTAACCCGGTGTCAGAACCTCACCGTCTGGGCAAACACCTTTCCTGCTCGCATGGATCGTGGCTATGGCAGACCGCGTGTGCGGCGTCTCCCCTACCTGCCAGAGATGGCCATCGCCGCCTTGGAGAACACGCGCAGAGTAGTCATCGCCGGAGGTGCTAACCCAGTCCCGTTCTTTGGTTATCCCCACCTTCCTGACCGTCTGGTAACAGAGGAGTGCGAGATCATAACGCTCACCTCTGATCCAAGTGCCGCAACTAGTTCCATCGCCGCCTTGATGCCGAACGCGGAGGAACTCACATTATTGGGTTCAACCCATATAGAACCAGCAACTAAAGACGACGATAACGCCGCACTCAACCCTGCTAACTTTGCCTCAGTGGTTGCTGAACTACTTCCAGCTGATACCATCGTGGTCGACGAGAGCAACACGCTTGGACTAAACCTCGAGGAGGCGACCGCTAATGCAGCCGCACACACTTGGCTTCCCGCACTCACCGGTGGCGCGATCGGTCACGGGCTTGGTATGGCGATTGGAGCAGCCCTAGCAGATCCAGAACGGCGCGTGCTCGCCTTGATCGCCGACGGGTCCTCACTATATACACCACAAGCTCTCTGGACCCACGCCTCCGAAACCCTCAACATCACAACCGTAATCCTCAGCAATCGAAGCTACGGAATTCTCAACTTCGAACTCCACCGCCTCGGGTCAGAGGCTGAGACTGAGGGTGCCAAGCGCCTTCTTTCGCTTAGTCCTCCATCGATCGATCACATCCGCCTGGCAACCGGGTTCGGCGTTCCAGTAGCCAGGGCAACTACGGTCGGCGAACTGATAGACGCGCTCACCTCTGCATGGCTCTCAAGAGGCCCATCGTTGATCGAAGCCGAATTCTTCTAGGAGCGCAAGCAATGAGTGACAAAGTGCGCCGATGAGTTCGTCCTACATCTCAAGATCACGAGGAGCTATGCCAGAGGCGAGAGCGCTATTCATAGTCACAATCCCCTGCTAGCTGCGACGGCCCAGCCTGTCGGTCAACTGTTAGGTGCCAATACCCTTCTCCGCCTGCTGGGCTAGCTCGATCACCTCGCGTGTCGAGGCTGCGATGCAATGGCTATGGTTAGCCGCTCTTTGGGTATCCATACAACCGTTGGATACTCCTGGTCGGTTCGACTCTACACGGCGCTCGAATGCAGGGGCGCGCTTCACTCGCGCTATCACGCAGCCAGATAGCTCGAGAACAGTATCTGGGCACTGTTTACATGCAAATAGCCGCTTTCGGTCGAAGACGGCTGTACACCGCCATGGCCACCTTCAACACGAGTGCCGATACCTGAGGCAGTTCAGTGTAAGGCCTCTTTGACAACACACTCACAATATGAATGGACAACAACTAGTAGGATGTCGAACAGGAGGTATCTGCCAAGAGACGATGGGTTGAGAAGTTCACGACCGATCAATCTCTTACATCCAGGGTAGGCAAAACAGTGTTTTGATCGCGGTGTGTTTGCGAGTTGAACGATTACCCCGCCGGAATTCAACAGACATAGCAGCTTTGTGTGATCTAAGGAAGGCAAGGAGTATATCATGAGCGAGACCACGGAGTTCAACATTGGAAGCGAGGTCATCTGTAGCGATGGCACCTGCGGCGAGCTGCGGCGCGTGGTCGTGGATCCCATCGCACGGATGCTTACCCATCTTGTCGTCGAGGCTAAGTACCGTCAGAGGACCGGTCATCTCGTCCCGATCGATCTCGTAGCCTCCTCTGGATCCGAAATTCACCTGCGCTGCACCATTGCTCAATTCGAACATCTCGAGGATGCTGAAGAGACCCAGTTCATGCCCGGGGCAAATGGACAGTGGGGCTATAGGCAGGACCAGATGATGTCCCATCCCTACTACGGGTTGGGCATGGGCATGAGTGATGGCCCTCAGCCGATCACCTCCGACCGTGTCCCAGTCGGTGAGGTTGAGGTCCGTCGCGGTGAGCACGTCCATGCCGTCGACGGCACGATCGGACAGGTGCAGGGACTGGTAATCGACCCTCGAGATCATCATGTGACCCATGTACTGCTAGACGAAGGGCACCTATGGGGCAAGAAAAGGGTTGCCATTCCGATCGGATCCGTGACAGGCCTTCTCGATGGCGTCCAGCTCAACCTCACGAAGGATGAGGTGGGTAGCCTACCACCGGTGGAACTCGCTGACCAAGGGTGACCTCCGCCGATAGCGAAGCTGTTGCGGTAGTCGTCAGGCAGGTCGAATCCCAGTTCGGTATCGGCAAAAGTGAACCGGCGGTGCCACGGGTGAGATTCGCGACTACCTCCAAAACCGACGAGGTCGTGCGCGACAGCGTCAACGCCAACGACCTGCAAGCGCGATTATCGAAAACTTCTGTCGTCGGGACAATGACCAGGTGATTCTAGAGAGTGCTGAGCGAATCAAGGCGTAGACATCAGTGGTGAGCGTAGTGCTATGCTCGGCGAGTTCGGACAGCAGCACAGACGACTACCCCAACACCAACTCCCAGAGAAATCAACCCGCGCGTCAGAAGGAGCGCATCTCGCACAGCGGGCTCAACGTGAGATGTCTAATACATCGACTACAGCAGATGCGAGTATTGGACGGAGTGAATCATTCCAGTATTCCGCAGAATGGCAGAAACGTAGCTTAGCTATTCGACACCTCGTTATTTGGCTAATTGGTGAGACGGCATCGAATCCCCTTGGATCAGTCCATCGACCCCTCACCCCACGAGCCATTGCGATAAAGCCGACGTTGATGCCCTTTGAGTTCGATCCAGTTCAGGTGTGAAATTTCTGCGGCCATACCGCTGGTCTCGCCGCTACGCAGTTTCGAATCCCAAGTTGCTCTCGGCACAGAAGCG
This sequence comes from Ferrimicrobium acidiphilum DSM 19497, assembly GCF_000949255.1. Classification (NCBI taxonomy): domain Bacteria; kingdom Bacillati; phylum Actinomycetota; class Acidimicrobiia; order Acidimicrobiales; family Acidimicrobiaceae; genus Ferrimicrobium; species Ferrimicrobium acidiphilum. The sequence goes on from NZ_JXUW01000010.1 coordinate 12,345, forward strand.
ATCGTGATTACCCAACCTAGCTAATCGAGTACTCACCACTTAATTGGATGCTGTGGAACTCTCACTCTTAACGAACTTGCCTGGTGATTGGACCCGGACTGTCGCGCTCAGTGTCTCCCAAAACCGAACCAACGCGGTACTTGGGCACAGTAGTCACGATACTCATCGCCGAATACCGACTCGAGGTAGGACTCTTCGACGGCAATCACCTTCGAGCGCAGGATCGCTATACCGATTGGAGCAAGCAGGATAGTCACGATCGACCGGCGAGCAACTCCAACGGCGACTTGACTGCATATCATTCCGACATAGATAGGATTACGACTCATCCTATAGATGCCATCCTTGTTCAGTCGACGGACAGGAGTTCTGGGATCTGGGCTATTTCCAGCGCGGATCATGGCAAAGAAGGCCGATGCGATAAATGCTCCTCCTGTGATCCCTATCGCACGGCTCACCGCTCGAAACATAGGCCGTGGAGAAACTCTCCTGCCAAGCATCCGATCCGTGACTAACCCCGCTAAGGTCAAACCAGCAACGATCAGCGGAGGCGGAACGTGCTGTGCCTCCTGGGGTACGCTGGTGTTGGCATCCTCAGACTTCATTTCACATACCCTATCACAACCACTGCTAACAGTTGCGATCGACGGTTCAGCTCAAGTGGATGCGGCTGTAGAACACCAAGCGCCAAGTTCGTAGCAGCCGGTGCTCGCACAAAATGCTACAAAGACGACTGACCGCTCGGCACGATCTGGATGTCGATCGCAGGACGGCAGAGGGTACGCGACTTCGACACGACAGACCAGATGAGCGGTTGCGGAGGCTCCACCTCCGAGGACGGAGCCGATGTCACCACATCGATGTCCAACAACGCCTACTCGGATGAGATCTCAACGATCACCCTAGGTCAATGCACCAGCGAAGCGCTCACGAGGTTGGGATGGTCATGGCGCGAGATGCACCGCAGCAGAGCTCTAAATTCACGGGTGCTATACCGAATACTCGTCACGTAGGTTTCGCTTTAGCAACTTACCGGCTGCATTGCGTGGAAGTGGTTCCGTCCGTACCGCTATCATGTCAGGGATCTTGAAACCAGCAAGCCTATCCCTGAGAAATACTCGCAAATCCTCCTGATCAATCACCACCGATGGCTGAACAACGATCGCCGCTGCCACCCGTTCTCCAAGAACATCATCTGGATACCCGAACACAGCCACATCCTCCACCCCGGGATACTCGAAGATTGCGGCCTCCACCTCCACCGTAGCGACGTTCTCGCCACCACGAATGATAAGATCTTTAAGCCGATCGACGATATGCATATAGCCGTCGCTGTCTATGACCGCAATATCACCTGTTCGGAACCAGCCGTCGTCGAACACCGCCTTGGACTCAGCCTCCTTACCCCAGTAGCCCGCGAAGACAGTCGATCCTCGCACCAGTAGCTCCCCCGGCTGACCGTCAGGCACCTCCTCTCCGAACGGATCCACCACCTTGATCGTTGCAACCGGAACCGCGGGTCCCGCTGAGCTGGGTCGCTCCTGGTAGTTCACGCCATTATTAAAGGTTACCAATCCTGCAGTCTCCGTTAGACCATATCCATTCCCAGGAAGTATCTCCGTCGACGTCCGTTCGATCATGCGGACGAGCTCGGGTGCTGATGGCGCACCACCATAGCTCACCGTCTTCACCGAAGACAGATCGAATCGATCACGTTCTGGATGTCTCAAGATCTGTTGCGCCACCGTCGGGACACCTCCAAAGGAGGTAACCCTCTCACGTTGAATCAGCTCAAGAGCCTCCAGTGGATCAAATCGTCGACTCAAAATAAACTTCGCACCAGTCGCTGTACCTGGCAATAACACTGCGACACATCCAGTCACATGAAACAAAGGAATGCTCACGAGATTGATCGCCTGCTCAACACCCGCAGCAAGATCTCCACCAGCCCGCAAGATCGTGCGGGCACCAAGATAGAGTGCATTGTAAAGTGCCTGCAGAATGTTCTCGTGAGTCAAAATCACGCCTTTGGGACGTCCGGTGGTACCAGAGGTATAAAAGATGGCCGCTGGCGTATCACCCCGGACCTCCACCAAGCGGGCACTCTCCGACCTTGCAGCTTGGATACAGGTGTCCAGCATCACAACCGACGCATCAGATGCCTCCTCGCTTCCACGCGACCATAGTGGGAGATCGATTCCACCCGAAAGCATCGCAGCGCGTTCCTGATCTACCAGCGCGAGCTTGGCTCCTGAATCCCGGAGACCATAGAGTAGCTCATCGGCAGACCACCAGGCGTTCAACGGTACTGCTATGAGTCCAGAGGCCGTTATCGCGAAGAAGCCGAATACCCACTCGGGAAAATTACGCATGGCAATTGCGACACGATCTCCAGGTTTTAGACCCGACCTCGTGAACGCATCTACCATAGCAAGGATGCGCTCCTTAGCCTCGCCGTAGGTGATCCTCTGCTCCTCGAACACCAGGTACTCCCGTGTCGAGAACTGATCAAAGTAGTCAATGGTCGCAGCCATGGAGACCGGTGCATGCCGATAACGACTGAATCCTTCCGGCGTAACCTCGAGTTCAAAAGGAGATGCAGAAGCCTGCAGTGCCTTATCAGCGAAGTCTAAGCGATAGAACCCCATAGCCCTAATCGTAGCCTAACTCACACCCTCTGCACAGCTCATCTCATCGTCCATCTGTTCTTGAACCTCTTGCACTACAAGCTTCAAAATGCCCCCGAGTGGGTCATCTCCCTGTTGTCCAACTGAGGCTATGAAATCCTTAGGAAAACTCCAGTGTTGGAGCGCACGCAGCGTGACTCCGGAAGCCGTCTCCCCGTAGCGCTCGAGTTCAATCTGTTCACGTTCGTTCGGATCGCAATGACACAGCTCGGCAAAGCCAATCGGATCTTGCTGGGCGATCAAGACCCTCCCTAGGTTCACCATAAGCCCGGCAGCGATCGCAACCTGTGGATCGACACCCTGAGCCTTGGCAAGAACACCGGCCTTGGCCGCGATCGCCTGGCTCATAGCATTAAGCTCACTAGGATATCGCCCACTTCGTCGACTAAGCTCGGATAGGGTAATACTTCTAAGTCCGAGTGCGCCAACTACCGCACACGCAAACTGAAGGGATTGCACTACACCCGCGAGCCCATAGTATCTCGAGTTGGCCATCCGCATCACCTCGGTCGCCAGAACACTATCCCTAGCTACGATGTCGGCTATCTCAGGAAAGCCGATGGAGTCATCACCTACAGCTGCCATGACGTCAGCCAACAAGCTGCCGTCTGCGACACCAGTAAACTCGACCTCGATCGGGTGCATCAACAGGCTCGCATCTGTTTGCGGTCGTACATCGCACGGTCCGCCTTGCGAATAACTTCGCTCGCCGTATCGCCGGCCTCGATCATGGCCACTCCGACAGAGGCATGCACATTCAGGAGTGCAGTACCGACGGCGATAGCATCAAAAATTGTCTTACTCAGCAACTCCTCAAGTTCCTCCACCGACCTGTCATCATCATCAATGAGAACCACAAACTCATCTCCAGCGAAGCGATAGGCAGCGAATCCAGAGGAGGAGAGCCGATTTGCCACTTCGATGAGAACGCGATCGCCGGCGAGGTGTCCAAGCGTGTCATTTATCAACTTGAAGTTGTCAATATCACAAAACCCGATCATCGAACTACCAAGAGTCGCTGCAGTCAACTTTCCGAGCCGGTCCGTGATGTCGCCCTCTAAACGTCTACGGTTTGCCAGTCCCGTGAGCGCATCATGGTCGACCTCGAAGGTCAGACGAGCCTCGTTGGCGACCTGCTCTGTTACGTCCTGCACGGTACCGATAAAGGAGACACTCATATCCCGAGAGGTCACGGGGACCAGCGAGATATCGAGGGTACGCTCACCGGAGCGCTGTGCGGTGATCTTTGCTGTGGTGCGAACAGGAACACCAGTCAAGGCTGTCAAGGCTAATCCACGTAGAAACCCGCGGTCCTCTTCGGCAAAAACCTCCAACCAGTTCATTCCAAGGAGATCTGTGGGGATCGTACCGAAGATCGCAGCCAAGGATGTGTTGACATAACCAAGGCGCAGGCCGCTCTCGGATATCAAGATGCCGATGGGAAGATTGTCAGCCAATGCCTGCAGTTTTCGAAAGTAATCGGCGCTTTTATGGTCTTCGTAGTCAGCCATAGCGAACTCTAGCATCCACGTCTCCGCTGACACCAAGGTGGTAGTGATAACCACGTCAAGCAGATAACCGGTGGCGTGTCGCAGTGCTGCCTCAGTAGAAGAGCGACGGAGTCTATCGAGTTTGAGACCCCCGGCGATCGGAAGATCTCTGCCGATCAGATCCTCGCGTGCCGTTGCCAAAAGATCTGTCAATGCACCGTTGACCCAGAGTACCCGTTCCGCCTCCACCAGGGCCAAAGGCCGCTGCAGTACCTCCAAGTACCGAACCAACGATTCATCCATAAAGGCTATATCGGCAGAATAGAGCGATTATTAACCGATAACCATACGAATCAACAGCGCCAAATAGCAAGTCAGAGAGTGGCGCTGGGCCTATAACCGTAGCCCCAACGCGACCGCAGAAAATGCGAAAATGCAAGCCAACAAAATAGTGATCCGATCAAGATTCTGCTCTGCTACCGTCGAGCCTGCAGCGGTTGAACCAACGCCGCCACCCATGAGGTCTGATAGCCCACCCCCTTTGCCGGAGTGCAGCAGAACAAAGACGAGCATTCCGAGCGCGGAAACCACCTCAAAGACAACAAGAATCGCCGTTAACACCGAACCTCCTACAGACCATTACAAACAAAATCTTTCAGGTACAGCCTACGCTCCAAGCTAGCTTATCCACACCGATCCTGGATCACTCGAACCCGATTATAAGCGTGTGCACACTCGCCATGGAACGAACGATCTAAGAGGGCTTGAAGCTGTCAGCACTTAGCCGACTCAGGCAGCCCTAATCAACTGTGCAAAAACCTCGGCATCTAGGCTAGCACCTCCAACCAACAGCCCATCGATATCCTCGAGGCTCATGAACTCTCTCGCGTTGCCGACACTCACCGATCCCCCATACTGGAGTCGGATCCTAGCGGCGATCTCATCACCAACTCTGCGCCTCAAGAGCTCACGAAGCGACCGACCAACGCCCTCTACCACCTCTGGATCAGCCGACTCACCAGATCCAATAGCCCAGACCGGTTCGTAGGCGATCACGATGGTATCAAGCGCCTCTAGCGGATAGGTGTTAAGAATCGGGTCGATCTGCGCGGTAAGCACATCGAGCGTCAGTCCGCTCTCACGTTGTTCGTGAGACTCTCCAAGGCAGACGATCGGACGCATGCCAGCTTGCTGAACTGCCAACGCCTTTTGAGCCACCTGCTCCGAGGTCTCGCCAAAGAGATGGCGTCGCTCAGAGTGACCGACAATCACGTATCCGACCGCCAACTTCGAAAGCATCTGTGCGGACACCTCACCCGTGAATGCACCGGAGAGTTGATCGGAGACATTCTGTGCCCCTAAGGTAAATGGCATACGATCCGCCTCAAACGTCAGTTGGAGCGATCGCAAGGAGGTGAACGGAGGATGTATCGCGATCTCTGCATACCGAAAATCCTCCGGTCGCAAAAGATGATACAGCTTCTGAACGAGAGCGATCGCCTCAAGGTGATTGAGGTTCATCTTCCAGTTGGCGGAGATCAAGCGCACTCGATGGCTGACGGGGTCAGGGCTAGGGAGTAGATCGTCTAACTTGCGATTCATCATGGCTCCCTCGAGTGGCGAAGAGCAGCGAGTCCAACGAGATCGCCGTGTTCAAGGTACTCAAGGGTGGCACCTCCACCAGTGGAAAGATGGGAGACATTCTTGGCAAGTCCAGCCTGATGAAGCGCTGCAACCGAATCACCACCGCCGACCACGCTATAGGCCTCAGAGCGCCCAATGGCCGCTGCCACCCCATCGGTTCCCTGTCGAAAGCGAGGGTCTTCAAAGACCCCCATTGGACCGTTCCAAAGAATCGAACGCGCATCTACGAGAATCTCTCCAAAGCGCTCCACGGTCGCAGCACCAACATCGAGTCCCCTGTACCCAGCTGGCACTCCAAGTCCGAATCGTTGCGGCTCACCGGTTCGCTCGCCTTCACCAAAGCTGTCTCCGGTGGCCAGCCCCATGATATCGAGAGGAAGCACAACCTTTCCTGTGTCGAGCAGGTGTTGGCACTGATCAATCATCTGTTCCTCTACTAGTGAGTCTCCGACCTCCACTCCTCTAGCAGCTAGGAAGGTAAAACACATACCTCCGCCAACCAAGAGCGTATCCACCTGACGCACCAAGGCGTTGAGTAGCCCGAGCTTATCGGAGACCTTAGCTCCACCCAACACCGCCACATAGGGGCGGGCAGGCGCCTCGAGCAACAATGTCAGGTTCTTAACCTCCTCAAGCAAGGTGATCCCACCTGCGGATGGAAGCAGCGGAGGGACACCGACAATCGAGGCATGTCGACGATGAGACACCCCAAAGGCATCGTTAACGTAGACGTCGAATCCAGCCGCTAGCTCAGCTGCAAAACCAGGATCATTCGCCTCCTCCCTTGGATCGAAGCGCAGATTCTCAAGCACCTCGACCTCAGGGAAGTGGTCAGCGATTACAGCCCTAACCGGCTCCATATCGAAGGCCGAATCAACTCCCTTTGGACGCCCTAGATGCGAACAGACCACCACCTCGGCACCTGCTTCGCGTAGACGCGCGATTGTAGACAGGGCAGCATCGATGCGAAAACTATCTGCAACCACACGCGTCCCATCAGGAGCGGTACGCAGCGGGACGTTTAGATCAGCACGCAACAGGACACGGTGGCCGGGCCGAAGCTCAAGATCGTCAATAGTAGGTATCGCCGACGGCCTCACAGGCTGTGGATCCCTCGTCCTACCACCATCGCCAGATCAACTAGACGAGATGAATAGCCCCACTCGTTGTCATACCAACCAAACGCCTTGACCAGACTTGTCCCATTGCCAAGGTCGAGCACCGTTGTAAGCAATGAGTCGAAGGTACATGATGCTGGCGAACCGACAATATCAGTTGAGACCAGAGGCTCCTCCGAGTAGACCAGCACAGACGCGAGTGGACCCTTCGTGCTCGCCTCGCGAAAGGCAAGGTTAACATCCTGGGCAGTGATGGAGCCGCGTACCACCATCGTCACGTCGGTCAAGGAACCATCGGCCACTGGAACCCGAATAGCCACCCCATCTAGCCGCCCCTGCATAGCAGGAATTACCAGCGACGTAGCCTTCGCCGCCCCGGTCGACGTGGGGACTATGTTGACGGCTGCAGCCCTGGCGCGGCGCAGATCCTTGTGCGGAAGGTCGAGGAGGTTCTGATCATTTGTATAGGCGTGCACAGTCGTCATGAGCCCCTGATTGATGCCAAAGGCATCGTCCAACACCTTCACCATAGGGACAAAGCAGTTAGTGGTGCAGGAGGCGTTTGAGATGATCTTGTGTCGCTCAGGGTCGTATTCGTCATCATTGACCCCAACTACGAAGGTACCGTCGACGTTGGTCGCCGGCGCCGAGATCAGCACCCGCTTTGCACCAGCGGCGAGGTGCGCCGCTGCTCTCTGGCCATCGGTGAAGATACCGGTCGACTCGATCACGCAATCGACGCCAAGTTCACCCCAAGGGAGCGCAGCCGGGTCACGCTCGCTTAGCACTCGCATTCGCTGTCCGCCTGCAACCAGATCATCGCCATCGAGTCGCACCTCGCCAGGGAAACGTCCTTGGGTGGAGTCATGCGCCAAGAGATGCGCGTTCACGCTTGGGGAGGTGAGGTCATTGATCGCCACGATCTCAATCGGGTGACCACCAGCCGCAACTGCCCTAACAAAACTACGCCCAATACGTCCAAAACCGTTGATTGCCACACGATATGCCATCAATACCCCTTACATTCTCACTGGTCCATCGCCGTCGAAAAGAGTCAGAAATGCTAGGTCAAGAACCTCACACTAGACTCGCCGCCCAACCTGAGCCGTGCAGGTCAACTCTAGCGGCATGAACTCCTGCTCCTGTAGACGACGCGCAACCTCTACCTTCGTTGTCCGATCTTGGCCAAACTAGTAAACGCACTTGCCAACAACGATGGACTATGCCGTACACCGTCCTCACTCAAATGTCCCTCCCAAACCGAGAGCCTCGCGCGCCCACCAAGATCGGTCACCCTCGACTTAGCCTCGACAAACTTATGCGCTACCACGACGTCTGGCACTATACCGTGGTCAACAAGGGCCAGGATGGTTCGGTCGGTATCATAGTGGCGCGTCTCAGCCTCCTGAGGAGCAAGGTTAGCCACAAACACCACCACTGCTCGGGTATCGCAGAGGGCCTTAACCATACCTGGGGCGAGTGCAGTTGCTAGGACGCTGGTATAGAGAGAACCGGGCCCAAGGACCACCACATCGGCGCCGATCACCTCAGCCACCGCAGCCTCAAAGGGAGGAACATCAGGTTCGATCCAAACCCTGGCGACCGACGGTGACCAGTGGACCTCTAACTGTCCAACCAGAGGGTTACCAAGGGTATCTACTCCATGAAGTTCAAGTGGGGCATTGCTAACCGGCAACACGCGCGCATCGAGGTCACCAAGCGCCCTCAACTCCTCTAACGCCGCGTCAAGGCTTCCTGTCTTTTCGAGCAGGCCGAAGAGCATGAGATTGCCGAGGGCATGTCCAGCTAGCTCTCCCGTCTGAAACCGATACTCTAGGAGGCTGGCTAGCTGCGAATACTCCCCTAGTAGGTTAGAGACGGTAAGACGAGCATCGCCAAGAGCTGGACAGTCGTGCCAAAACTCTCGGAGCCGACCGCTCGAGCCACCGTTATCGGCAACTCCAACGATCGCTGTTACCTCATCGGCGATTGTGCGCAGCGCCTGCAACGAAGCCGCCAGCCCGTGACCCCCACCAAGTGCCACAGCGCGCATTACTCTGTCCGTTCCAAGTCACGATGGGAGGTCTGCACCGAGAACCCGGCCTGCGTGATTCGCCTCGCCACCAACTCTGCTATCACCACCGAACGGTGTCGCCCCCCTGTGCAACCAACGGTGACGTTGAGATAAGACTTCCCTTCCGCCACAAACCGCGGGAGCAGAAACTCGACCAGAGGCCAAAGGTGTTCGAGGAAGGGAGTGGTATCTGGCTGCGCAAGCACAAACTCCCGGACCTCTTGATCAAGACCAGACTTTGAACGTAGCTGTGAGTACCAATACGGGTTGGGCAAAAACCGGGCATCGAACACGAGATCCGCATCCAGGGGAATCCCATACTTATACCCAAACGAGGTCACTCGAACCTGAAGCCGCTGGCGAAGTGCAGTAGGATCAGCGAGTTCGAGGACCCTAGCACGCAGATCATGGACGCTCAAAGCTGACGTCTCCACAATCACATCAGCGAGATCTCGCACCTTCTCCAGCGAGACTCGCTCAAGGGCGATCGCCGGTGCCAATCCCTCGGCCACTATCGGATGTCGGCGCTTGGTTCCCTCAAAACGCGAGATCAACACGTCATCGCGCGCCTCGAGGAAAATCATCTGAACATCAATCGGTGCCGCCTTGAGCTCGTCTATCAACTCGACGAGCTGGAAGAAGTCGTTGTTCGAAGGGTATCCAAGGACCAGGGCGAGCTTGTCGATGCTGCCCTGGGACCCAAGCTCAACAACCTTTGAGATCAGCGAGAGAGGGAGGTTATCTATGACGAACCATCCAGCATCCTCAAGCGCCGCACCCGCTGTTGAGCGCCCTGCCCCCGACATTCCAGCGACGACAACCAACTGGCTCATGGGCGACGCTCAAAATGCAAGACGAGCAGGCGAGGGTACTCCTGGACCTGCCTATACTCGTCGGCACGAGCCACGAAACCAGGGGGAGGAGCTGGTTCTTCCATGCCGACGAGAGTCAATCCCCTGTCGCTAGCACGGTTGACATACTGAGAAAGTGGGCGATGGACAAAGGGTACAAACACCTGCGCATCCACCTCCTCCATCTGGATGTCTTCACGAAGATACGGGCCAAGTCGCCAGTACTGCTCACCGAGTTCAACGTCATCGATGAAGCCTGACCCTGGAGTCTGGAGGATCGGATGGTTGAGAAGGAGTAAGAATCGACCGCCAGCCTCGAGAACTCGCGCCACCTCCGCCAAGACCTCGTCGAGCTCTATAACGTGCTCTAGGACGAGACAGATAAGGACGGCATCGAAGCTCCGATTCTGAAAAGGAAGCGCCGCCCCAGTCGCTAACACGGCTGACGACCCACGGATACGAGCCGTAGTTAACTGGGCATGAGAGCTATCGAGCACTACGGTATCGGCACCATCGTCAGCGAGAACGCGAGCTAACTGACCATCACCACCGCCAAGGTCTAACACCCTATGCGCACCACGAAGACCTAGACGCACGATCGGCTTTATCTGCTCCTCATACTCGGCGTCACTACCCTCCGTAAACCCAGCCTGCCACCAGGACGCATTGGTCTCCCATGACTCACGCAAAATAAGTGGCCACTCCGGCAGCGAACGAAATGCTTCGAGATCCACTTCTACTCCTCGCTTGGGCTACTCGTCGTACCGTAGACTTTAGTCAGTTGCTCTAGGAGTTGCGTGGCCACGGCCCGGGGTACGATCTTTGTAGCCACGAGTTCGTCCTGAGAAGCTTGAGCAATCTCAAATACAGAGCCGTAATGTGCCAGCAGTTTCGAGCGCCGTTTGGGGCCCAGGCCCGGAATCTGGTCGAGCACCGACTGCTCTGCGGTGATGGTACGCCGTCGTCTGTGGTAGGTGATTGCGAATCGATGCGACTCATCCCGGAGCGTCTGTAGCAAGTAGAGTGCTTGGCTGCCTCGAGGCAAGCGCAGCGGCTCACTGAGCTGAGGACGATAGACCTCCTCGAAACTCTTGGCAAGCGATGCGAGCTCGATCGACGAGCTCAGTCCGAGCTCCGCTAGGACGCGAATGCCGACCGAAAGTTGACCAGCACCACCGTCGAGTAGGATCAGGTTAGGTCGATAGGCGAATCTCCTACTCCTATCGAGATCGCCTTGCTGCTCGGCGAGCAGGCGGCTAAGTCGTCGACGCAACACCTCCTCCATGGCAGCAAAGTCATCATTCTTCGGGATAGACACCCCGAAGTGGCGATAGTCCCGATGCTTCATCAAGCCATCTTCCATAACAACCATCGACCCAACATAGTTGGTCCCCTGAAGATGGCTCATGTCATAACACTCGATTCGCAGGGGAGACTCACGAAGGTTCAAGCGTCGAGCCAGATCAACGAGTGCCTCTGCTCTAGCGTTGTGGTCGCTTGCACGCCGAGTCCGATGTCGGCGAAACTCCTGACGTGCATTCTCTGTCGCCGTCGCTACTAGTGCACGAGGTCTCCCACGCTGCCCAACGCCACACTGCACCCTTCTGCCGGCCAGCTCACTAAGCAACTGCTCCAGCCGCTCCTGATCGGCTATTGGAGCTGGAAGAACCACCCTGGACGGATAGTCGAAGGCCTTCTCTGCGTAGTAGAGCTCTAAGACCCGCGTCAGCATCTCCTCCTGGGTGAGGTCCTCAACTAGATCAACGACGACGCCATTGGTGCCAACGACGCGACCAGCGCGCACTCGAAGCGCCTGCAGGCTCACCTCGAGCTCGTCTGCGCTAAACCCAAATACGTCCATATCGGCATCGCTGCTGACGACCATCTCCTGCCGTTCAAGAACGCTGGTGATAGCCTCTAGCTGGTCCCTGTACCTCGCAGCCTGTTCAAACTCAAGCGCCTTAGCCGCCTGTCGCATCTTGGCCTCTATGCCGTTGGCGAGCTCAGTTCCTTGCCCACCAAGGAACTGAGAGACACGCTCCACCATCTCGCGGTATTCGGCCTGAGTAACCGCACCGATACACGGTCCGACACATCTACCGATATGGTAGTACAAGCACGGTCGGCCATCACGAGTATGCCGGGCTAGTTTGGCAGCCGAACAGCTCCGGAGCGGCAACGCCCGCAGAAGCAGATCGAGCGTCTCTCTTGCTGCACCCGAACTTACATATGGACCAAAATAACGAACCTTGGAGCGGCGTGCTCCTCGTACCAACATCGCGCGTGGCCACTCCTCGTTGGTGGTAACAGCAATCATCGGATAGCTCTTGTCGTCACGCAACCTGATATTGTAACGCGGGTGGTGTTCCTTGATCAACGAGTACTCAAGCATGAATGCCTCTGCGTCGCTGGCGACCGTGATCCAAGTTACGGACTCAGCAACCGCCAACATAGCACGAGTCTTACCAGCTAAAGTCTCCGGAGAGACGAAGTAGCTCGATAGTCGATTTCGCAACGACTTCGCCTTGCCAACATAGATCACCCGACCCTCGGCGTCACGGAACTGGTACGAACCAGGTTGATCAGGGATCGAGGCTTTGTTTGGTCGCTCAATCACGACGCAGCAGAGGCGCTAGGAACTGGCCCGTGTAACTGGCTGAGGCAGCAGCGACCTCTTCGGGAGTACCTGTAGCCAGTATCTGCCCGCCCCGTTCACCCCCATCAGGGCCGAGGTCAATGAGATAATCTGCCGTCTTGATAACATCTAGATTGTGCTCGATGACGACAACTGTGTTGCCTTGATCAACCAGAGTATGCAGGACAACGAGGAGCTTTCGAACGTCTTCGAAATGTAAGCCAGTAGTGGGCTCGTCGAGTATGTAGAGAGTCTTGCCGGTCGATCTCCTAGCCAACTCACTCGCGAGCTTGACTCGCTGAGCCTCCCCACCAGACAGAGTGGTTGCAGGTTGTCCGAGACGAACATAACCAAGACCGACCTCATCGAGGGTCACCAGGTGTCGCACGATCGGCGGTTGTCTGGCAAAGAACTGGCGCGCATCCTCAATCGGCATGGCAAGAACATCGGCGATCGAATGATCACGGTAGGTGATCTCCAACGTCTCACGGTTGAAACGAGCTCCGTTACAGGCCTCACAGGTCACAAAGACGTCCGGCAGAAAGTTCATCTCAATCCGGTTGGTGCCCTCTCCGCTACAGGCTTCGCACCGACCACCCTTGACGTTGAAGGAGAAACGTCCTGGCCTATAGCCACGAGCCCGAGCCTCAGGCATCTCAGCGAACAGCTTCCGAATGTGATCGAACATCCCTGTGTAGGTGGCCGGGTTAGACCGTGGAGTACGACCAATGGGCGACTGGTCTATGTCGATGACCTTGTCAATCAACTCAAGCCCAGTAATACCCTTGTGCCTGCCGGGTATATCGCGTGAACGATTGACCTCAGCCCGAGATGCCTTGAAGAGGATCTCGTTGACCAGTGACGACTTGCCTGAGCCCGCCACACCGGTAACGCAGGTGAAGACGCCAAGAGGGAAGGCCACGTCGATGTCCTTGAGATTATTTTCACGAGCTCCGTGAACGGTGATAAAACCACGTTCAGGGATACGACGAGCCTCAGGGACAGTCACACTTCGTCTTCCAGACAGATAGGCCCCAGTCAACGAGGACTTAGAGCGCAGCAGATCCTTAACCCTACCCTCAAACACGACCTGTCCGCCGTGCTCGCCGGCTCCTGGCCCAAAGTCGATAACGTGGTCGGCAGCACGAATCGTATCTTCGTCATGCTCGACGACTATGACTGTGTTCCCCTGATCGCGTAACTTCACAAGCGTATCGATAAGTCGATGATTATCGCGCTGATGAAGTCCAATGGATGGTTCATCGAGCACGTAGAGAACGCCAGCGAGGCCAGATCCAATCTGCGAGGCCAACCGGATTCGCTGTGCCTCGCCACCTGATAACGTGGCTGCGCTACGAGATAGCGTGAGATAATCGAGTCCTACATCGACCAGAAATCGCAATCTGGCAGAGATCTCCTTGAGAATCTGGACTGCAATTTGGCGCTCGCGCGAATCAAGGCTGAAGTGTTCGAGTCGGTCGAGTGCCTCACCTATCGGTAGCGCAACTAGGCGATCGATGGATATGTCATCGACGGTCACCGCTCGCGCCTCCGCCTTGAGTCTGGTGCCCTGACACCCTTCACATGGCACCTGACGCATGAACGACTCAATTATCGCCCGTGTGGTCTCGGTCTCGACCTCACCATGGCGGCGCTTCAAAAAGTTGACGACGCCTTCGTAAGTGAAGCTGTAGGAGCGTTCGCGACCTCGACGATCGACATACTCATGGAGGACCTTATCATCGACTCCATAGAGGATTACATTGCGCTGTTCCTCGTTTAGCGAGCCCACCGGCTTGGTCAGCGGAATCTTGTACTCTTTGGCGACTCGCTCAAGCATGTGTTCGAGATAGTCGGCACGGAGGGCACTAAACGGTGCTACTGCACCTTGGAGCAGCGACCGCGAAGGATCCGGCATCACCAGTTCTTCATCGACCTCAAAACGCATGCCAAGCCCGGAACAGACCGGACAAGCACCAAACGGTGAATTAAAGGAGAAGTTTCTCGGTTCGAGCTTCCCGAGCGAGATTCCACAAGCCACACAGGCGAGCTCCTCAGAGTATCGCTCTGTACGTATGACCTGACGATCCTCATCAACCTCAAGCACATCCACACGACCCTTGGTCACCCCCAACGCCGTCTCCGTCGACTCGATCAGCCGCCGAACATCTGTGGGGCTCACGCGCAAACGATCGACGATCACCGAGATCGAGTGCGCCTCATAGCGTTCGAGTGTCACCTGCTTGCGATCACTGAGTTCAACGAGCTCCTCGTCGATCATGACCCGGGCGAATCCCTGTTTAGTGAGGTCGTCGAGCAACGCCTGGTACTCGCCCTTACGCTCCCGTACCAAAGGAGCGGCGATCATAACCCGACGATCAGCAAAGGTCGAGGCGATGAGATCAACTATCTCCTGCGGGGTTTGCTGAGACACCTCGCGGCCACATTGCGGACAGTGTGGATGTCCGATCCTAGCAAACAATAACCTAAGGTAGTCATAGATCTCGGTTACGGTGGCGACAGTGGAGCGTGGGTTATGAGAGGCAGTCTTCTGGTCGATAGAGATAGCTGGAGAAAGCCCCTCTATAAAGTCGACATCGGGCTTCTCCATCAATCCAAGAAACTGTCGTGCATATGACGAAAGCGATTCTACGTAGCGCCGTTGGCCCTCGGCGAAAATGGTGTCAAAAGCCAACGAACTCTTCCCGGAGCCAGAGAGACCAGTGAACACAACAAGGCGATCCCTCGGAATATCTACCGAAATGTCCTTGAGGTTATGCTCACGCGCACCTTGCACTCTGAGAATATCAGGCATACCCATCCACCTTAACGGGCACTCAAGGCACGCGTCACAACATCGATCTTCGCTTCGATCTCAGCCACCTCTGAATCGACCTGGGAATCTGCAACAATCCCAGCGCCAGCGACTAGATCCAAACGGCCATCCACGACGCTCGCCCCTCGAATCGAGAGATAGACCTCACCGTCACCGAATGGATCCGTGAGACCAACAATCCCGGCGTACTTGCCACGAAAGATCTCCAATTCACGCAACATCTCGACAGCACTGATCCGCGGAACACCTGAAACTGCTGCAGTTGGGGCGATAGCCAACACCACATCTGCGAGCGTCACCCCGGGCAGGAGCCGTCCTCGCATAGGTGTAGCCAGGTGAATCAGACGACCAGCGTCAAAGAGTACCGGGCGTGCGGGTCTATCTAGCTCCTTCACAAAGCCGCCAAGATCGTCGCACAACTGCTCCACCATTAGCCGATGTTCGAACAGGTCCTTTGAGGAGTTCAACAACGCCACCTGACCGCCCCTCAAGGCGGTTCCGGCGAGCGGACGAAGCGAAAGCAGATTGCCTGATTTTGCGGCTACCAGCTCGGGCGAGGCACCAAAGAAGCCATCGACGCAGTAAAGGTGGCTCGCCGGATGTGCCTTCTTTAACCGAGAAAGGGCACCACCGATGGAAAATCTCTCGGTCACCTCCTGCGTTGCATGCCCGGCGACCACGAGTTTGGTGAGTTGCCCCTGATCGATCGCGAGCTTAGCGAGCTGAATTCGGCGCGACGTGGCCTCTAAGTCATGGACGCGATCCCCTTGGAGGAGGGCACCTCCGGCGACTATACGCACATCTGAGGCGAGCCCAAAAATACCTAGCTCGGATGCAGCCCGCGGATGTGCCTCATAGACATCAACCTCGAGACGATCCCTGCCCGCCACCAGAACGACAGGGTAGCTTCGAACTTGAAATGACTCCGAGACAAGAAAACCACTAGACAGGAAACATGGTCCGGGCTGGCTGATACCAGGGTCGGATGCGCACAGAACGGGTTGTCCTACGCCCACGTAGAGACTGCCAGCAGCCTCAACCAGTTGGAAAGGGATGTGGTGGGCCTCAAGACTCGTAATGAATCCATAGAGAAGACCGGCTCCAAACGACCCGACCATAGACAAACCGGCAAGAAACCTCACACGCCTCTCCGTTTTGCAATCAGTAGCTGTGCCGCGCCGAGTCCGACAACGATACGCTTCAAGTCAACAAACCCACTCTGTTCAAAGAGTTCAACAAACCGATCCTCAGAGGGCAAATATGAAACCGACTGAGGGAGATACCGATAGGCAACCTTGTCCGATGAGATCAGGCCACCAATCAAGGGGACGAGTGATCCAAAGTAAAATCCATGCAGCTCGCGTACTACTTTGCTCTTTGGTGTTGCTACCTCCAGCACTCCAAGAACACCACCCGGCCTCAACACCCTAGATACCTCAGCGAGCACTCCGGCGAAGTCAGCAAAATTGCGGACGGCGAAACCGGAGCTGACTGCATCAAAACTCGCATCAGCAAAGGGCAAGGCCTCCCCCGCCGCCTGCACCAGCGGCGCAAACGGCTCCGCCCTGCGCAACATCTGATAGGAGAGATCAAGCCCGTAGACCTGGGCACCCTTGGCCGACCAAGCCTTCAGAAAATCCCCAGTGCCACAGGCGAGATCGAGGACCTGTGCGTGAGCTCCCAATTGCATCTCACGTATCAACCTAGAACGCCATCCTTGATCAAGACCGAACGTCATTACTCTATTTACAATATCATAAGTTCCAGCAATACGATCGAACATCTCTCGAACATAAGGCTGCTTCGCTCCCTCTCCAGGGAGCACACTGTCGCTCTGCATCATCCTAGTGATCTAACCATTCACAGAGCTGAACGATTCCTCGACCAGCCACTATCAGCGAGCTGTGCGCCACAGTGGCGGCAGCGTGGGTAGGCCCTGGAAGTCGGACGGTCGCATTGCGGGCAAGAACTGGCTTTTATCTCGCCAGAAGCGACTTTTCGAACGACCGAAACCAACATACCGCCGACGGCAACCACAAACATCCCCTCGAGGATATCCCGCGGGATGTGCGCAACCACAAACGCCACTAGAACCATTTTTGCATCTTCCTGCCCGCGGCCACCTCGGCCGTCAGAGTCATTCTAGTCACCCCGCCCAATGGAACTCGATGCCCGAGAGCAGGCTGTCAACTCTTGGATCGACTCGACGACCGCTGCGCACCCGTCGCCATAGTGGATTCATTAAACAGATACGCTGACCTAGGGTCCGCCAGACCGTCGGCGACCTTGGTGAACTCGTCAGCAGATGGATCCTTGGGTGCGAATTTCAACGATGATGGCACCATCTCCGCTCGCACTCTAGGCAACACCTCAGGATACTTTTCCTGCAAGAACAGGATCATCTTCTCCCTCAGTTCACACTCAAGATTCCAGGACCTCGAGCTGTCAGGCGAGCTCATCACGAACCGCAACTGCATCGTCGACACACCGAGCTGGGTTACCTGCATACGTGCAACCGAACCGTCCCAATCCGGCGAGGAGGCGAGGATCGCCAGATACTGTTCACGAATCGCCGCAACCGGTGCCGTGTAGTCGAGCTCTATGTGGACGATACCGAGGATATCCGATGTAGTTTTGGTCCAGTTCTCAAACGGATTTGTGATGAAATACGAGATCGGCAGCACCAAACGTCGAAGATCCCAAATTCTCACCACCACATAAGTGAGCGAGATCTCCTCAACCCTCCCCCAGTGTCCCTGAATGA
This sequence comes from Ferrimicrobium acidiphilum DSM 19497, assembly GCF_000949255.1. Lineage (NCBI taxonomy): Bacteria > Bacillati > Actinomycetota > Acidimicrobiia > Acidimicrobiales > Acidimicrobiaceae > Ferrimicrobium > Ferrimicrobium acidiphilum. Next base: position 30,444 of record NZ_JXUW01000010.1, read on the forward strand.
CGACCACATCGTCCAGTCGGATCGGCTGAGACACAGCAATCTGAATTCCTGCAATCACATTGGATGCCACCGGCTGGACGGCGATACCGGCGATTATGGTCAAAATCCCTGCCGAGGCGAGCACTCCAGCTCCCACCAATCGTACGGATGGAAATGAGAACAGAATCACTGCGAGAGCAATTAGGGCTATCACCACCACGATGATCCTTCGAAACACTCGAATCTGGGTCTGGAGGCGTCTTGCCTTCAGATTATCGACCGCATCGATGTGATAGTAGTAGAGGACAGCGTCCTCTATCGACTCCACCAGCCGGGCCAGACCCCACGCCACTACGGCGATCAGCAAAATCCAGATAGCATGACGAATATCCATCTCAGCCGAGACTGAGGCCTTGACGTAGTGCAACGACGCGATCATGAGCAACAACGGAACGAGTGCCCTTACCGGCCCTCTAAGCCTGCGAAGTGCTGCAGTGCGCACGGAATTTGGATGACGTGCGTTTACCCAGCGAGTTAGGCGAATAACTGCGAAGGCGATAGCAATGCCAACCACGAGCGCAACCAGAAGTGCTGGAAGCGCCTTTACATACTGTTGAAAAAGATTGCTCAATATCTGCGGGCCTCCTCGGATACTCGCCTAACAGTGTAGAGCCTGAACTCCCGTCGCCCGAAGATGATGCTACGCTTGGTCACATGCCAACACCAGTTCATGGAGTCGAAGGGCTCAAGCAACTCGTAGGAGTCGATCTTGGATTTACGCCATATCGCACTATAAGCCAAGAACGAATCGACACTTTTGCCGACGCCACCGACGACCATCAGTGGATTCATGTAGATACTGAAGCCGCTAAGAAGGGCCCGTTTGGGACCACTATCGCGCACGGCTTCTTAACTCTATCACTAGTCTCTGCAATGCTGCCCGAAGTTCTCTCGGTTGACGGAGTCTCAATGGGAGTAAACTACGGCGCGAACCGGGTCCGCTTTCCATCGCCAGTTCCTGTGGATAGCCGCGTTCGTCTCGGCGCCACCGTAGCCGAGGTCACAGACGTCGCAGGGGGAGTTCAGGTTCAGGTGAACGTTACCATCGAGGTCGAGGGTGCTCCAAAACCCTCGATGGTTGCCGAAATTCTGTTCCGCTACTATAGCTGACTCCTGCTGACAACATACGATCGGCGCTGCAACTCACCAGAGCACAGATGGTAGGCACCCATGGTTTGCCTTCATCTTGGTATAAGCAGACAGTATGCAGCGGTCACGATGCCCAACCACAGTGGCTACAGTTCCAGGCGCACCTGCTAAACGTCACCAGCCATTTTGCGCCCTAACGACGGCCACACCAGAACTTCGTAGGATCGCAATCCGGCTCGGACAGCAATGTATCGGATCCAACAACACCCATTCACCTGAACAACGTTAGCAACCAAGGTAGCGCCCATGCGAAAACCAGCGAACCCAGTTCGCGGGTTAACAACTCTGTGGCTGCTCGGAGACCGAGCTTAGCCGGTTACGAAATCCAGCGGCGGTTGATAGCTAATGGATTGCCACCACTCCAAGTGTCCATAATCCAACTGCTAGGACAAGAATTAGCAGCAACATGGTCACGGCAAGCTTGAACACCAGCCGTACCCCCACCAAGACCAAGACAACTATGACCAAGAACTCAGGCCAGCTACTGGACCCACTGAGATGCACCGGCAACCCCTCTCTTCCTCGACCACCTGCGAATGGTCGGGCGCCTCGTTAGCCTACCGCATCAAAGTGATAGTTAGAGTAAGGTCAATCGGATGGGGCATCACATCGATCAAGAGTGGTCAGAACTCACGCAGCTAACCAGCAGCGACGATATACCATCGGAGACTTCGGTGATCCTAGGCGCACCGGAGCTCGGTAAGAAGGAGGCGAAAAAGATCCGACGCCGGGCGGTCAAGAGACTCGTCGCGCTCCAAGAGGCGCTCTACGCACAGGCGACAGACGGAGTACTTGTAGTTCTTCAGGGTCTTGACACCGCTGGAAAAGATGGAACGATTCGCGCTGTTTTCGGCGGAGTCAATCCCCAGGGTGTGAAGGTGCATGGTTTCAAGGTTCCAACCCCCGACGAAGCAGCTCATGACTACCTGTACCGCATCCACCAAGCCGTCCCCGCACGAGGTGAGATCGGCGTATTTAACCGATCGCACTACGAAGATCTCATCGTTCCACTAGCAACCAAGAAGATGACAGAAAAAGCGTTCATGACACGCATCGACGAGATCCATGAATTCGAGAGCTACCTTCTCGAACAGAAGATCACGATCGTGAAATTATATCTTCATGTCTCCTACGAGGAACAAGGAAGGCGGCTGCTAAGCCGGCTGAAGAATCCAGAGAAGCATTGGAAGTTTTCGCCGAATGACCTCACTACTCGCGAACACTTCAGTAGCTTTTCTGAAGCCTACAGACGCATCATACCTGCCACCTCGTTCGATGAACTACCGTGGCATATCATCCCCGCAGATCAGAGATGGTATCGCAACTCGGTCGCATCCTCCATCGTCACCGAAGCCGTTGCCGCGCTTGCACCTCACGCCCCCGAAATCGATATCGCCCATATCGCAAAGATTCGCGACGAGCTTACAACAGAGCTAAATGACTCCAACTACTGAATAACTTCCGCGGCTAACCAACTCCAGCCGCTGAGCAAAACAGGACAACCGGTGGATCCGTTCTCCGACAGACGTCGTCAACTCACACCCATGCCGGTGACGATCACACTCGGCCTGCAGCCTCACTCGGCGTATAACCTCACCCGGGGTTCAACAGTCCCTCTAGTGAAACCAGGTCTTGGCGTAGAGCCTAGATTGAGGATGAATGAAGAGTGCAAACATAACCACTGTCAAAACTACGTTCAATAGCTGGGCACCAAATAGTGATGATAATCCCGCCGTGAAGACGAGATAGATCAAAAGCAGGAGTGGGATACCTGTAGCCACCACTGCTGCGTAGTAGCCATACTTTCGCGAATTCGCAACACCATAGGCACCACCAAGCGGAAGCAGAATGTCTAGAAGAAGTATAGGAATGGACAGGCCACCGCCAAATAACACCGCCAAGATAGCCAGCGCGGCGTTGAGATACAGGAGCAGAACACCAATCTGAAGCGTCTGTGGTTGTGTTCGATCGAACAGCTTAAGCTCTCTCATCGCTTCAGTCTAACCGATGATAGAACAGAATTCCCAAAACGGATCTCAGGAAGTTGAAACCGGGCGCTCAACGCTATACTTGGTGCGCTATTGTGAAGGCATGGAAGCTCACCACAATGGTCACCGCGACATCTCCGGTGGCGGCGCACGCGCCGCGGTGTTTGGCGTCTCAGATGGACTGCTATCGAACGTTGCCTTAATTCTTGGCGTAGCCGGCGCCCATCCCGCACCCAAAGCGGTAGTTATCGCCGGACTGGCAGGTCTCGTTGCTGGAGCCTTTTCCATGGGAGTTGGCGAGTATATCTCAATGGGAGCTCAACGCGAGTTGTTCGAACATGAATTAAGGATCGAAGCTACCGAGATTCGTGAACGTCCCGATGCCGAGACTCGCGAACTTACCGAGCTCTATGTATCTAGAGGGGTTCCCAAAGAGCTCGCGGCCGAGGTGTCTGATTACCTAATGCGAAACCCCGACACCGCCCTACAGGTCCATGCCCAAGAGGAGCTCGGGGTTGCACCGGACTCGGTAGGATCGCCAATCCAAGCCGCACTCGCCTCCTTCTTCTCCTTCGCCATTGGTGCCCTTATTCCACTCGTCGCGTGGTTTGTCACCATCGGGTCGGCTGCTGTCATCGCCTCAGCCATTTCAGCAGGAGTAGCGAGCCTGCTTGTCGGTGGTGGGCTGGCAGCGATGACCGGACGCAGCGTTAGCAAAGGTGCGGCCCGCCAGTTCATTCTCAGCGCAGTCGCGGCACTGGTAACCTATGGAGTAGGCCACTTCCTTGGAGCTACGATACGCTAGCTAGCTCTCGGCCCAGCTAGCTTTCGGAACGGCTAGCTGCGTCTCCGCTAGTGGTATCACCAATTGAGGACACCACGACATTGGGGATCTTGCAACCAAGCAACTCGAGACCGCCTTGCTAGACTCAGTACGTGCCCTTAGCCCACTCGATTGAGACTCGAAGAATCATCAAATTTACAGACGGTGTCACCAGCGTCGCCATGGACTCTCTCATCCAAGAGGAACCTCTGGTTATTGACGTCGAGTGGCCAGGAACCGACTCTGTGCACTTCACCACCACGATGCGTACACCCGGCGATGACTTTGCTCTAGCGATAGGAATTTTAGCCACCGAGAGCGGAATCACCAAGGATGACATACGTCAGACTCGATACTGCGTTGGCCCCGGGAACATCCAAGATTACAACAAGGTCACCGTTGCGCTCCGCAAGCCGGTAAAGCTTCAGCCTTCAGATCTGCGACCCGTATCCTGCGGTTGGTGTGGGACCGCGGATCTCGTCGACCGACTCGTGGTCACCATGGCATCATCGTCCAGCCAGAGCTACCAGGTGCGCGACGTTCTCGATCTCTTCGACGAATTCGATCAACACCAAAAGACATTCCAGGCCACCGGTGCTTCGCATGCAGCGCTTCTAAAACCTCGTGAAGGTGAGATCATCATGGGCGAGGATGTCGGGCGCCACAACGCACTGGACAAAGCAATCGGTCACGCCATCCTTGATGGAGTATCACTTGCCAATGGCATAGCCCTACTCTCGGGGCGAGCTGGATCAGACCTGGTACTCAAAGCCGCGCGTGCCGGCCTCTCGCACATCGCCTCAGTTTCAGCTCCCACAGCTCTAGCCGTTGAGCTTGCCAACCAAGCAGGGATAACCCTTCTCGGGTTTGTTCGATCTGGAAGATTAAACCTGTACACCCATGCTGAAGGTCTGGAAGAAACCTACGATGCAACTCGCGTTCTTCGCTGAATCCGACGAATCCGACGAATCATACGCCGCTCTTCCTCGTCCTTGCCTCCCCAAATCCCATACTCTTGGTTAGTCCGCAAAGCAAATTCGAGACACTCTAAGGAGACCGCGCACTCTGCGCAGAACTCCTTCACCCTGCGAATCTGAATCTCGGCGTCGCCAGTGACGCCAACTGGGAAAAACCATCCAGGATCCATCTCTCGGCACTTGGCGTTGCTTCGCCACGCTTCGTAGTCCCAGGTCGCTAACTTTGCCGACTCCATCGAACACCTCCGAATTCGTTCTGTGCAACCTCGATCCCCCGTGTTCGAGCCACCAACCGAGTCATCATACCAACGAGTAGCGAGTCAATTTATGGACCCCATTGTCCCTCACCGCATCGCCCACTTGACCGGACGACATAATAAGTATAATACAAGCTTCCTGACTTAGGTATACACAAAGCTCGCACTAATACTGCAACCAATCTTCTGCTGAAACTATTCTCGAGGAGCCGACAAGCTACGAACAAGACTCAAGTCGCCGATCGCCACGAAGCTGACCCAGGAGGCCACGGATCATCGCAGCCAACGCTACCGGAGAGGAGTGAAGGATGTCATGCCCAGAAGCTGGCAACAGCTCCAGGGTGGCACTAGGTAGACGATCGGCAGCATGAACCATAGCTGCTAGTGGGACCACCCTATCTCGCAGACCAGCTACGATCACCGACGGGCATCGCACAAATGGCAACTGGTTCTCCACCAGACGCAGCTCGGCTAGAAGGTGACGTTGCTCGGCTAAAAAACTTCGACGGGTCCGTCCAAACTGGGAATGTCTTCGTATGCCAAGAGTGACGCCAGCGATCAGCGCAGATGTCATGTCGCCGAAAAACCGTGCGGCGAGTAGCCGATCAATTGCCACAAGCGAAGTTTGAGTGATAGGGGGCGCTGCCAATACCAGTCCTGCCACCCGCTCAGGGTCAAGCTGAGCGGCCCGTACCGCGATGGTTGCACCCAACGAGTGTCCTATAAGGAGAACCCGACGAGAGCCAAACTGTTCCAACACCCATTTCGCATTAGCCTCAATTCCGACCACACCGAGCGGATTCGAACCCCAGCCTGGCCTGTCCATGCAGACGACTCTCAACCGAGGATCCATCCACCGATGGACAAGAGCAAAATCCTCCTTCTTCCCAGGTTGTCCGTGCAGAAATACCACCTCAAGATCATTTACCATCGTGGAGCTCCGAATCGACACGAACCTCGGACTGCGCAAGATAGATCAATGCGAGAATCTCCACTACAAGGGCGAGGATGCTGGCTAACGCGCTTGGACCAGCCCGAAAGAGCGGCGTCTGCAGCGCTAATGTGCTGATGGTGATAGCAGCGATAGGCTCTCCAACCGCCACCAAAGGCAACACGCGCGCGAGACTCTGTTGTTGAAAGGCACTCTGCACAACCAGGAGTGCAAGTGCCCCTACCACCAGTAAAATCCAGAGTTCCCAATGTTCAAGAGTACGAAGCGCTCCAAACTGGGTCCAAATAATCCCTACTTCGCGCTCAAATATAGAGACGATGCCTAGCAAAATGGCACCTAACATCGCCTGGACCCTGCCATGGCCAGCCAATAGCGGCCGCAACAGGGTCACGGTCAACAGACCGATGACAACCCCAAGTGCTCCAATCACTATGGATGGAGTGATGAAAATGGTTCGCCCGCTCGCCGGCGGACTAAGGACGAGAAAGGTGATGAGTGAGCCACAGCTCACAAATAGCGCGACCACATCACCAACTCCGATAGGTCTGCGAGCAAGAAAATGCTCGAAAAGCACGGCGAGAACAAAGCCACTCGCAAGAATCGGCAATACCTGAGGGACCGACCCGTACTTTAAAGCGAAGAACTGCGCCCCACCTCCGACAATATCAAAAACTGCCCCGAGGCCAAAGCGCGGGTTTGCCAATAGCCTCCACAAAAGGCTGAAACGAAGATTTAACTCGGTTGCCGAAGCCGTACTGGCTTGGAACTGTAAAACCGCAGCCATCCCAAAGCAGACCGCAGCCAGTAGAGAAAGAAGCACCACCACGAGGTCTCTAAGTCTATGACCAACTGGTAGGATGAACGTCAATGTCAACCACAAAGGCACTCCTGCTCTCTGCAAGAATGGGTGGCGGCCACAACGGGGTAGCCCGAGTCGTTTCTGAGGAACTCGCTAGCTACGGGATCGAATGCGAGACTCGTGATTTTCTTGATGCCTCGCCTCGTATGGGACGCATCCTTGAGCGTGGCTTCAAGCTCGAGGTGGAGCGAGCCCCATGGGCCTATCAGCTCGAGTTCTGGTTATGGAACGGATTCACACCTATTGTCACCTTCACACGTCGAGTGCTCCAGGCATTTTTTCAGCGCGGCGTGGCTCGTTGGATCGAAGACATAGATCCTGACATAATCATTGCACTCCATCCCTTCAGTGCCCAACTGCTAGGCCAGATGCGCCACCAACGCAATCCTGTGGTCTCTAATCGACCAATCGCAACCTTTCTCACTGACTATTCAGTTCACCCTCTCTGGGTGCATCCAGACGTTGATCTCCATCTTTGTGTCTCTGAGACGGCGGCTGTGCAGGCTCGCACTCGCGCGGGTGCCTCCGGAGAGATAGTGGTCACCGGACCCTTCGTTGACCCCAAGTTCTTTAGCCACGTCGACAGACAAGCGGCGCGGGAGGCGCTATCGATTCCGAACGATCGCTTCGTAGCACTGATCGTCTCGGGGTCATGGGGAGTTGGTGATATAGCCGAGACCTTTCAGCTCCTGGCGAGCAACGATGAATTCTTCCCCGTCGCGCTCTGTGGACACAACCGCGATCTTCAAGTTCAACTCGCAAACGATACACGTGGGTTAGCTGTTGGCTGGACAGACGATGTTCGTCTCTACATGGCAGCTGCTGATGTCGTGATCCAAAACGCCGGAGGACTTACCTCGCTAGAGGCGATGGCGGCAGAGCGCCCTGTGATCTCCTACCGCCCTATCGCGGGTCATGGACGTGAAAATGTAGCCGCGATGGAGTCAGCTGGGGCCACCGTATGGTGCCACGACAAGAACGAACTAGTTGAACAGGTGCGAAGCCTGAGCAACGAGCCGTCTGAACAGGTAAACAAGCAGCTCGGCCAGTTCCAACCCGCTCCCCACCAGCCGATCCTAGAGCTTTTACACGAAGCTCGCTTGACACAGACAACGCGTCGGGGAGTGTGGGCTCTTCGCCTCACGCGCACTGCGGCGATGTTGATCGCCCTTTTCGTGATGGCCAACCTGGTCTCAGGAGTGATCGGCTATCACGGCCTGAACCTGACCAAGACCGCCAGCAAATCAAACTATGTCTATCTCTCCGTCCGGCTCTCATCACAGCAGCTCGCGAATCCAAAGATCGATAGATTGGCGACAAGCTCTGGCATCGGGGTTGTTGTTACTGGTCAGCAAGCCATCTCGGATCCAAACGCGGTCCGCTACGCCTACCATCAGGGTGTCGAGGTGATCAACGGCGGGACTGGCACCTCCTCGGACTTTAACTTCATACTCCCAGAGAACGACTTATCTACGGGGCGAGCCGATCTCGCACACGCCCTTGGGGTGCAGGTGAACGCCTATCTTCCTCAAAACACAATGAATGCCTTTGATCTTGCGTGGGCTTCACTCCACCACCAAACCATCATCCCGGCTCGCATTATTTCACACCGCTTCAACATCAATCCTAACCCGGGGGCGATTCTGGAGCTGAATCTCACCAGCATGTCGATCACTCACGCTGCTAAGGTCATCGAGGCTGAGATAACACATCTTGGCAGGAAGCACCTCATCCTGGCACCGTTTGCAACTCTCCACGCTACGAGCGCGGTACGCGCATGAAGACCACTACAGCGGCTGCCGCGGCGGTCGGTGCTAAGCTCACGATCCACATCGGATCCTTCCTGACCCACACCTGGATACTTGCACCAATTAGCGCGCCCTGGCTCCTCGGCTTTGGCCATCCACAATCGGTTGCCCTAACATTTGACGACGGGCCCGACCCGATCTCGACTCCACTCATACTCGACATCCTCGATCTCAACCAGGTCAAGGCGACCTTCTTCGTACTTGGAGAGATGGTCGATCGCCAACCGGAACTCACCCGCGAAATTATCGAGCGAGGACACGAACTCGGGACTCACGGGTATTGGCACAAGAACCATCTCTGGCGCAGCGCTAGAAGCATCCGCTACGATCTTGCACGAGCGATCGAGTCAATCGAAACCGCCACCGGCACTCGACCAACATGGTATCGGCCGCCGTATGGGATCATAACGAGAGCCGATCTGGTCGCTGCCCACGCCGAAGGACTCCGGCTGATCCTCTGGGGAACATGGGGCAGAGACTGGCGCCGCCAAGCATCATCAGTCTCGGTGATGGCCGACATACGATCTAGATTCCGCCCTGGAGTCACCATCCTCCTGCATGACTCTGACTGTACCTCATATCCTGGATCATTCCAGGCAACACTCGCAGCTCTCCCTCAGCTCGTTGACCTAGTCAACTCGCAGCAGCTACGCTTCGCCACCCTCTCCAACCACGGGGTCTGAATACTTCGGATTTAGCTTGGAACGCATCCAAGGAGCGATCAGTCGACGTGCTAAAACCTGGACGCCACTTGCGATAGGTATTGCTACCAGCGCACCTGGCACCCCCGCTAACTGTGCGCCTATCAGTACGGCCAGTAATATCCACAGCGGATTAAGTTGCACGGTCCTCGAAAGCACCACTGGATTGAGTAGATGGTTCTCGATCTGCTGATAGACCAGAAACACCACTAGAAGAATGAGTGCTGGGACTAAGCCATGAAGGAGTGCTAGCCCAACGGCAGGGATGCCTGCCAAGAGACCACCGACAAGCGGAATTAGATCCACCAGCCCAACCCACACCGCCACCAACAGCGCGAATGGCAACCCTAGTGAGCGAAATGCGACATACACCACCACGCCAGCGATGATCGAAGTTGCGAGATTACCTAGCACGTAACCACTGACAGCAACTGCAGTCTCATGAAGAGCGCTACGCAAATTCTTGCCACTGCCACTAGGCAACAGACCCACAGCCACGTCTATGCCGCGCGGTCCCTCGAGCGAAAAAAACACCGTCAGCATAGCGGTGATAACCACGTCAGTCAAAAACGACAATACACCCTTCGCTGCGAGCAGCGCTGGCCCGACCGCAGTGCCAGCAAACTTGGCGATCCCTTGGGCAGAAAGATTCAGATAGTGCTCAATATGGAACTTGGTTAACAGTGACACGAGCCGAGTTTTCTTGTGGGTCACAGTGCGAATCAACGCTGGTAGATCATTGGCGAGTCGAATACCAGCCGAGTAAAGTGGGACACTAAAAATCAATAGAATACCGACTAGCACCGCAGCAGCCACAAAGACAGTGAGCGCTACTGCCGCACCTCTTGGAAAGCGCAGACGCATCAAAAGCTTGACCAGGGGTTCGACAATGATAGCCCCAACGATTGCAACAAGCACCTCTATAGCGAGATGCTGCATGTACATTACAAAGGCAAGCGCCAATACAATCCCAAGGAGACCAACCTCTGCGAGGAAGATCTGTTTGCCGAGACCAGCATATCGACTGGCAGTCTCACCGGCCCCCATGCGTCCCCACTCTCAATTCCATCATGGCAACCACAACCCGGCACCTCAAATTTTCCATCAACTATGACAGCATGACCTTAGTAGTCGATCCTCATTGAAGTGGTAACGTCAATAGCCTCCAACCGAAACGCGCAGCACATCTACCGCTCACGACTCCAGAACGTAAAGGCCCACCTTAGCCCTTCTAGTAGAGATTATTGACGCCAACAACCACCTCTTTATCGCTTTGTTCAACTAAGGTGAAGATGTGAGCACTTGGCGGTCCAAGAGCGGCGACGGTCGCCGCAACACCTCCCACCGCCTCCCTTCTGATCAGTCGCGAGAGGTTATAACAGGGACCCGACGCAGCCTCAGCAAGCTTGTTCGCCACTTCGCAATCCGGGGAATATGGGGGTTTGCGATTCTTCTGGTAGTCGAATACCTGGTGATCCCCCAGATCGCTGGAGCAAGAAAAACTCTCCATCTACTCAGCCAAGCCAATTATTGGCTGATCCCCCTGGCGATTGTGGCCGAGGCGCTATCGCTCTTCTCTTACGCCAAGTTAACATCTGCCGTTCTCCCACAGCCACAACCGTCGCTAAAGTCATTGGCCAAGGTTGACCTTTCCGGACTGGCGGTATCGCATGTTTTGCCTGGCGGTACCGCAAGTGGCGCTGGGCTAACGGTACGCCTTCTCAATGGTCTCGGTGTTCGTGGTACGGATGCGGGGGTAGCACTCGCCACTCAGGGAATAGGCTCTGCCGTCGTGCTAAACGTCATCCTCTGGCTAGCACTCATAATCTCGCTACCGCTATTCGGTTTCAACACCCTCTACCTAATCGTCGCTGCTCTTGGAATCGTCCTTATGGCCCTCGTGATAGCGCTAGTGCTGACACTGACACGTGGCAATCAACGCCTGGTGGATCTGGTAGATAAGATCATCGGAAAAATCCCATTCCTTAACCGCATCCAGTCTCCGCTACACGCCGGTATCATCCGAGCTGGTGAACGGATCCGTGCTCTCGTCGGAGATCGGGTGCTTCTAAAAAAGGCCGTTACCTGGGCAGCATGCAACTGGCTCTTCGATGCACTGAGCCTCTGGATTATGCTGCTAGCGTTTGGTTCTGTCGTTAACCCTGACGCGCTACTAGTAAGTTATGGGATCGCAAACGTCGCGGCGGCAATCCCTATTACCCCAGGGGGACTTGGTGTAGTCGAGGGAATCATGATCCCATTGATCACCGGCTTTGGAACAACTAGAGGCATAGCCATACTCGGCGTCCTTTCGTATCGGCTGTTCAATTTCTGGATACCAATCCCGGTTGGAGTGGGAACCTATGTCTCGCTCAAGTTAAGCCGAGGAGAGGAGATCACTATGGAACTCGATCGACTTGACTCTCCACCAGATGAAGAGGATGGCTCGAAAGACTAAACCATCCTGCACTCAAATACCCTATCTTGAACGCGATTTTCCGAAGCGCGGCTCGGGCGCCGGACTCAAAGCACCTCTGCCCGCCCCAGACCTACAAGCAGAAGCGAGTAACACTCGATACGAGGGTCCCAAACCATGCGAGCCCAAGCATGCGACCCCAGCGATGCAACCATCGCGGGTAGGCCGACACCAACTTTACATACTATTTATTGCGTTGCTGTTGTACGATGATGTGAGTTGGCAAACCCTGTGCAACCTCAGCAGCCTCAGGATACATCTCCGAGAGCGTCGGATGGGGATGAATGGTGAGCGCCAAATCATCGATGGTTGCACCGAGTTCAATCGCGAGCACGGCCTCGCTGATTAGATTCGAGGCGTCTATCCCGACGATATGCACACCAAGGAGCCGCCTGCTGTCCGCCAGAGCTATGAGCTTCACCTCGCCTACCGACGCACCAAGAACAATCGCTCGCCCGTTGGCACGATAGGGAAACTTGGCGACTAGGACGTTGTCAGGATAACGCGAGCGCGCCTCCTGCTCACCCAGGCCAGCGACGGCCACCTCTGGTTCAGCAAAGATTACAGCGGGTATTACGGTGGCGTCGTTGCCCGCTTGTTGTCCAGCGGCAACCTCTGCAGCCACTTTGGCCTCGTAGTAGGCCTTATGAGCGAGCATGGGGCCAGGCACGATATCACCAATGGCAAAGACATGCGCATTTGAGGTTCGCATCTGGTCATCGACCTCGACACGATAATCGGAACCAATGGTAATGCCAGCCATCGCCAGCCCCAGATCATCATCCAAGTTTGGCACCCGCCCAACCAGCACGGCGACCGCGTTTCCACGAATCTCCTCTGTAAGTTCACCGTTCGTGATCTCCACCACGACGGAGTCCCCTACGGTCTTCATGCCATGAACCTCAACACCAGTCCGCACCTCAACACCCATCTCCCTCAGGACGGTTCGAAGTGTTCGCTGGATCTCTGGTTCTACACCCATCACAATCTCTGGAGCCATCTCAAGAATCGTCACCTTGGTGCCAAGTCGTGCGTGTGCGCTACCAAGCTCGACGCCGATATAACCACCGCCAATGATGATCAGATCCCGACGGATGACTGGAGTGAAAAGAAGGTCGGTCGAGTCCAAGACCCGCTGGTGATCGACGGTGAAACCATCGAGCTCACGGGGTGAAGATCCAGTCGCCAAGATACAGTCCTTGAACTTTATCCTGCTCGTCTCGTGACTCGCGCGAATGCGAACCTCGTTGGGGCCCACGAAACTGGCCTCACCCTCGACAATCTCAACCTCCGCGGCCTTGAGTAACTGTCTCACACCGGAGGTGAGACGTTCTACACTGCCTGTGACCGTCTGCGAAAGAACAATCGGGTCGATGTGGGCGTCCTCAGTAACTACCCCCTTCTTCGAGAGACTATCAAGCTCGTGAAAGCGACTCGACAACTCTATAAGTGCCTTGGAAGGTATGCAACCAACATTGAGACAGACCCCACCGATATTCTCTCGTTCAACTAAGGTAACCGACCGACCCAGCTGCGAGGCTCGAATAGCCGCGCTGTAGCCACCCGGACCGCCGCCAATAACGAGGAGATCCGCCTGTTCGGTAAACTCGCCGACTACCACCTACTTCATCTCCATCATCAACCGCACCGGATCGCTCAGTAGAGATATGATGCGCATCAAAAATCTGGAGGCGTATCCACCATCGATAATCCGATGATCGAAGGTGAGCGAAAGCGTCATCTGGTCGCCAACCCCTACGGTCCCATCATCGAGGACGACTGGACGCTTGCGAATAGGCCCAACACCAAGGATGCCGACCTCTGGGTAGTTGATGATCGGGGTGGCATAGACTCCACCAATGGTTCCGTAGTTAGTGATTGTAAACGTTGAACCCGTCAACTCTCCAGACGTCAGCGTGTGCGCCCTCGCACCTTCAATCAGATGCCCAAGCTCCCGTGATACCTGTATCAAAGACTTTTCGGCCACAGATCGAAGTACCGGCACCATCAACCCCTGAGGGTCGTCAACCGCAAATCCGAGATGCACGTCAGTGTAGGTAACGATCTCACCAGCCTCCTCATCGAGTCGGCCGTTGAGATCGGGGAACTGCTCCAAAACTCCGGCTACTGCCTTGGCTATCAGAGGAAGATAGCTAATTCGCTCGGGCTCAAGACGCTCATTCATATCGCGGCGCAGAGCCACCAAAGCAGCAACGTTCGCCTCCTCAAAGACCGAAACCTGCACGGCATGTGACCATGAGCGAGCCATATTCTCGGCAATCCGCTTCCGGATTCCGACCAATGGGCGCCGCTGTTCCTTTGCAGCCTCAACCGACGTGCTAGCTATGACCTGCTGATTAACCGATGACCCCTCTCCGGGTTCTGAAAAATCATCCTGGGTGGGTGCCGAGACCCTCTGACCTCCACCGCTAGCCACTCTCCTGAGATCCTCAGCGAGCACGCGACCATCGGGACCAGTTCCTTCAACGAAATTGATATCGAGCCCGAGCTCACGTGCCAACCGACGCACAGCTGGGGTCGCGAGCGCACGCTCTCGCGAACTCTCAGCAACTGCGATCGGCCTATTGGGTGCAACAGTGGCCGCCTTCTGGGTGGGTGCAGCTGCAGTAGGAGTCACCTCACGCTCTGGTCTTGGCCCAGCCTGATCGGTCGAGAAGGCGACAACGACCTCGCCAACCTTGACGGTATCTCCCTCATGGAACAGAACCTTGTCAATCGAACCCGAGACTGGGGCCCCGATTGTCACGACGGCCTTATCGGTCTCAACATCCAGCAAGGGCTCATCGCGCTTGACTTCATCGCCCTCTTGACTGTACCACTTCACGATCTGAGCCTCGTGTAGACCCTCGCCTACATCGGGAAACTTCCACTCCACAGTCAATTACTCCTTAAAATCGCACTGATGCCAAAGCAGCTGTAATCACTTGCGAGGTATCTGGCAACCAAAGATCCTCAAACATAGTCATCGGATACGGTGTGTCGTACCCGGTGACTCGGAGCACAGGTGCCTCCAAGTAAAGGAAGGCCTTCTCCTGGATCACAGCCGCAAGCTCTCCCCCAAAGCCTGAGGTTCTAACGGCCTCATGGACTACTACAGCTCGCTGTGTCTTTTGCACTGAGGCAACCAGTGTCGCCTCGTCGAGTGGGGTCAGGGTCCTTAGATCAATCACCTCTGGAGAGACGTCATACTGGGCCACCAGCTCGTCAGCGGCAGCGAGGATGAGGGCCATCGATGGTCCCCAACCGATCAAGGTCACATCGGTACCCTCGCGAACGACATTCGCCTTCCCAAGTGGAATGCGATAAGCCTCCTCGGGTACCTCATCTCGAAAAGCACGATACAGCCGCATTGGCTCAAGGAACAAGACCGGATCTGGGTCGTCGATAGCGCTCAGCAGGAGCCCCTTGGCATCGTAGGGGTTCGAGGGAGTGACAACTTTAATACCCGGAGTATGCGTGAAAAGCGCCTCAAGCGAGTCCGAGTGGATCTCCGGAGCCTTCACTCCTCCGCCAAAAGGTGCTCGAATAACCATAGGGGCGCCATAGCGGCCGAGGGAACGGAAACGAACCCTCGCCGCCTGCGAGGCGATCTGGTCCATCGTCTCGTAGATAAAGCCAAAAAATTGAATCTCGGCAACCGGCTTCATCCCAGCCATCGCTAACCCTACCGAAGTGCCGACGATTCCCGACTCGGCGAGCGGGGTGTCGATCACTCGCTCACCACCGAACTTCTCGAAAAGTCCATCGGTGATCCTAAAGACGCCTCCATCCTTGCCGACATCCTCGCCAAGTATGATGACGGCAGGATCCTCGGCCAAAGCAGAATCTAGAGCCTGATTAAGTGCCTGTGCAATCGTCAACTTCGCCATCTCAGGCCCCCATCTCTTTGACTCGGGCCTCAAACTGGGCACGCTGGGAAGCTAGGCCCGCAGGGACCTCTGCATAGACATTGTCAAAAAGAACGAGAGGGGAGATATCAAGAGCCTCATGAAACGTGGCTAATATCTCCTCGACCTTACGTTCCGACTCCACATCAATGGCAACGACATCGTCATCACTCAGCTCACCCTGGTCGCGTAGCCAGGCCTCAAGCCGGAGCAAAGGATCGCGACGGATCCAAAGATCCTCCTCTTCGGAGGCTCGGTACTTTCCAGGATCATCCGCGGTCGTGTGCGCACCCAGTCTATAGGTCACTGCCTCAACCAAGAACGGCCCCTCACCAGCGCGAACGCGCCCAGTTAACTCGTGCATTAGGTTGGCGACCGCGATATAGTCGTTGCCGTCAACTCGGTATCCCTCAATCCCATAGGCGACCGAGCGCTGTGCGATCGTCTCAGCATGCATCTGCCGTGAGAGTGGTACAGATATCGCCCATTGGTTGTTCTCACAAAAGAAAATTAGCGGCACCTCTAGAACCGAAGCGAAGTTCATAGCCTCATGAAAATCTCCCTGCGACGTCGCTCCGTCACCGAAGGTGACTACTGTTGCCGCCGCTTCGTGACGCAGCTTGGTAGCCCACGCAACCCCAACACCATGGAGAGTCTGCGCAGCTATTACCACCTGCGCCGGCAAGACTTGCTCGCCAACCGGGATGTCTCCAAGACTCGGATGACCCTTAGAGAAGAACAGGCCGTGCTCCAACGGGACTCCACGCAGATAGCTCGCCGCCCAGTCTCGATAGGTGGGAACGAGCCAGTCGTGCTGGTTCAGCGCAGCCACGGCCCCCATCTGGGCAGCCTCTTGCCCCTTGAATGGCGCATAAGTCCCGATCACGCCTTGGCGCTGGAGATTCCAAGCGCGCTCATCGAACCTTCGTAAAAAGCGCATGGTCTCATAGGTTTCTTTTATATCAGCCACCGATAGGACTCCCAGCTCACCAACGAGCTTGCCCTCCTCATCGAGCCGCTGTATCAACGGAAACATCTCCATACCATCGGTCACGACAGACCACCCCCTTTCTGGGTTGTCCTCGGGCATAGCCGCCTATGTGCTGAGGCGACATGCTCTTGCTATGTCGATAGTCTTGGGATCGCCAAGTCAACTGACACCATCAACCAATATAGTGCAACAGCGGCAACGGAACCAAGACCAACCTTTCTTAAAAGATTAGAGTCGAAATGTTACCGAGTGGTTACAGCTCTTAGAACTCTTCGCCGCCGAGTGCTCGCATTAGTGCGAGTGTGGCGGCAATACCGCGCCGCGTCGACGGAAGCCTAAGCTGTCGTGCAAGTTCGCGCCAGGTCGGCACCTTCGAGTAGGCGACACTCGCCGATGTCGCCTGAATCCCGCTAGCTAGCCTCTCCACCAAAAGTGGCGTATACGAACCTCCGAGCATCGTTAGCTTGGCGAGACGGGTTATCGCAGCTCTGCCAGCATTGGAGTCGATCTTCTCGAGTATGACTGCCAACGCATCAGCTCCTCCGTAACGAGCCGCGACCAACAACTCCTCTAACTTCTTTGGCTCAGTTCGAGGATCATCTAGCCCAGTTGTAGTGCCAGGTTGTATGTAATCGATTGGTTCTGCCATCAGATTCTCACTTTCGCTCATCGTCAACTTGAGTAGGTACACTTGTTGGTCGTGTCGAGATCTCCGCTGCGACTGGGTCTCGATAATCACTTCGCGAACGCTTAGCCACAATGTTCACGCCACGCTGAGGTGTCCTCTGTCCGTAGCGAAAATTGTGCCTTGGCAACGCTCGTCGAGGTGTTGCATCCAGTACCTCGAGTTTGGCCGCTAGCTCCTTATAGGCCGGCGTGTGGGTGGCAGAATCAACCTCAGATGATGTTAAGAAGTTGACCGCCATCTCATTTTGCTGTGCATTCATCGGAAGGTAAACCTGCTTACCGTGAACCCTATCGGTGATTACAGCACGGACTTTGACCGAACCCCGGCGAGAGGTCAGCCGAACTAGCGAACCGTCCACTACTCCGCGCTCCTTGGCTAGCTCTGGTGACACCTCTACAAACGGCTCAGGGGTCATATGTGCTATGCCAGCCACCCGATATGTCATATTGCCCTCATGGAAATGCTCCAGGAGCCGTCCGTTGTTGACATGAATATCGTACTCCTCATCGAGCTCATCGGTAGGTGAATGAAAGCTCACTGGATGGAACCTGGCCTTGCCGGAGGGGAAGTGGAATCGATCCAGATAAAGGACTGGCGAATCAGATCCATCCTCGGCTACCGGCCACTGTAGTGAACGATAGCCTTCCAGCCGCTCATAACTCACACCCGCAAAGATCTCAGTCAGGCCCGCCGCCTCCGCCATAATCTCACTCGGGTGGCTGTAGTTCCACGACGCTCCCATGGCTCTGGCTATACCTTGGGTGATCATCCAATCCGGGCGAGACTCCGCTAGCGGATCGAACACGCGGTACAGTCGCTGAATCCGCCTCTCAGTGCTTGTAAAGGTGCCCTCCTTCTCTAAAGAAGGAGACGCCGGCAACACTACATCTGCGAATCTGGCAGTGTTGGAGAAGAAAATATCTTGTACCACAAAGAACTCCAACTTTCGAAATGCATCCTGAACCACGGTTGAGTTTGCATCAACAAGACCCATCTCCTCACCAGTCAAAAGGAGTGCCTTCAACGATCCGGCATGGATCGCATCCACCATCTGATGGTTATCAAGTCCCTGAGTCGTAGGGATAGTCACGCCCCAAGCCGCCTCGTATTTTGCGACAACCTCTGGATCTCCAACCTTTTCGTACCCTGGGAAGTACGTCGGCATTGCACCAAAGTCGCTAGCACCCTGCACATTGTTGTGCCCTCGCAACGGATAGGCCCCACAACCAGGCTTTCCAAAGTTACCTGAAACTAGCAAGAGATTCGCTATAGCAGTAGAAGTATCAGAGCCAGCGGTATGTTGCGTCACCCCCATCGCCCAAAGAACACTGAACGACCGCGCGTGTGCCAATGCCTCGAACACCTCTACCAATTTGGCCTCGGGCACACCGGTTATCTCAGCGGCATACGGGAGTGTGAATGTCTCCAGGGAGGCGCGAAACTCCTCAACGTTCTCGACGTGCTGAGCCAAAAATGCAGCATCTTGATAGTCATGATCGAAGAGATATTTGCTCGCAGCCGAAAGCCATACAAGGTCAGTTCCAGGACGGGGTGCGAACCATATATCCGCTCTCTGGGCCATCTCATGCTTGCGCAAATCCGCGACAATCAGCTTCTGGCCTCGTGACTTATGTGCCCGCTTGACCCGAGTGGCAATAACCGGGTGACTCTCAGCGGTGTTTGACCCGACAATAAGCACAAGGTCACTCGCCTCTATATCCTTGACCGAGCCTGAATCACCCCCGTACCCCACCGTTCTCCAGAGACCCATCGTCGCCGGTGACTGACAGTAGCGTGAACAGTTGTCAACGTTATGAGTCCCGATAACAGCCCGAGCCAGCTTCTGGGCAAGAAAGGCCTCCTCATTGGTGCACTTCGATGATGCGATGACGCCTACTGCATCCGGACCATCGCGATCTATGATCGCCTGCAATGAATCGGCAATGAAACGAAATGCCTCCTCCCAGGTAGCCTGCCTGAAGTGTTCACCCTCGCGAATCAAAGGATGTGCAAGGCGATCTGTGCTGTTGACGTAATCCCAGGCGAATTTCCCTTTTACGCAAGTAGAGATACCGTTCATCGGGCCATGCTCTGGATTCACTTTGAGAATCGAACGCCCCTTGGTCCATATGTCAAAGGAACAACCCACTCCGCAGTAGGTACAGACGGTCTTAGTCTTTTTGACCAATTGACGCCGCAGTCGCTCCTCCATCTCCGAGAGGGCGAAGATTGGTTTGAGACCAATAGCAGGCTCAAGCGCCTTGGTCAGGCTGATCATTGGCTCACGCACCTTGGGCTTGATGTTGGTAGCGAGCCCAGCCTTGCCAATCATCGACTTCTCCATCAGAGCGTTGCAGGGACACACCGTAACACAGTGCCCACAACTTACACAGCTTGACTCTCCTGCAGGAACACCGCCGTCAAACACCACCCTTGGAATCGGCAATGACCAATCAATCGAGAGCGTCTCATTGACCTGCAACTCCTGGCATGCCTGGACACATCGCCCACAAAGAATGCACTGAGAGGGGTCGTAACGATAGAACGGATGGCTATCGTCGATGTCGTAAGGTTTGGGCCGATATGGCACCGGCTGATCATTGATTCCCATATCGCGCACCGTATTGTGTAGCACGCAGTCGGAGTTGTTGTTATCGCAGATCGTGCAGTACAGGTCATGATTAACCAACAAGCGCTGCGCGGATCCTTCGCGCTCTGACGCTACCGCTGTCAGGGTTACCTCTTCACCTCCGGCAACGGTGAACTCGCAGGCCCGGCGGGTTGCTCCGTCAACCTTGACAAGACACAGATCACAGGTGCCAATCGTACCGAGCATAGGGTGATAGCACACCTGAGGGATGTTGGCATTGACTCGATTGAGTACATCAATCAATAACTCGTTCGGCTGAACCTGATGCTTAACTCCAGCAATTGTTACGTCCACTACCTCTTGCAACGCAACCTCCTCTCGAGGTTACAGTAGCACAAGCCCGGGTATTTTATCCCACTACCGAACATAGCTTGGCCAAAATTCATGACCCGAACGCCTTTGTAATAATCGTGCTGACTAACCTAGATCATGTGCTTGACCTCAATGAACCTGTTACGGTGGACTATCACTTCGATATTCTTTGTCCATTTGCTTACATGACATCGAAGTGGATCCGAAACGTTCGAGAACAGCTCCCTCTGACTATCAACTGGAAATTCTTCAGCCTTGAGGAGGTGAATCTCGAAGGGGGCAAGCGTCATCCTTGGGAGCGCTCCTGGTCCTATGGCTGGTCGATGTTGCGGATCGCGGCACTACTCCGGCGCCAAGATCCAAAACTCGTCGATAGCTGGTACTCGCTAGCCGGGTTCGCACTCCACGAGGCCGGCCTCAAGCCGCACGATCCATCGGTTGCTCGAGAACTTCTCACCGAAATGAACCTCGACCCTGGGCTCGTTGAGCAATCGATGCAAGACCCGACGCTCGACGACGAGATCCGCCAAGACCATGCCAGGGTGATATCATCAGGCGGCTTTGGGGTGCCAACGCTGATCTTCGAGAACGGCCATACACTTTTTGGTCCAGTTCTTATCGACCCGCCATCAGGTGAGATGGCACTCGAACTTTGGAATATGGTTCTGCTGGCCTCAAGGTATTCAAACTTCTTTGAGCTCCAACAACCAAAGGGGCCCAAGCAGCTCGATTCGATCGCGCAAGCCTTGCAACCCTATCTTCACGGACGCGATTGGAAAAGCATTAATCGTGGACGAGAGGTAACCTTCGACCAAGAGCATGCGAACGGTGAGGTCGATCAATCTCCAACACAGACAAGGAGCTAACGTTTACATGGATGAGGTCGTATCTACCCTTTTCGTAGAGTGGGATGCTCTTAGTGAACTCGTGCACCAAATACACGAAGACCAGTGGTTGCAGCCGTCACAGCTGCCTGATTGGACCAACTTTGACATTCTCGCACACATCATCGGTACTGAGCGTTTCCTGTCGGGTGAATCACCCTCAGCGCTGGATCTACCAGCTGATCGACAGTATGCGAACGAAGTAGCCAGACTCAATGATCAATGGATTCAGTCGCTTCGCAGGCTATCTCCAAGCGAACTGATCGCACATTTCAACGAGACGATCTCACTGCGCAAGCAGGCTCTAACTAGTATCACCGACTCAGAACTCGATGCCTTGGGCTGGACGCCGATTGGTCAGGCTCCGTTTCGACGCTTCTTGCAAATACGTGTCTTCGATTGTTACGTCCACGAACAGGATCTACGCCGGTCACTAAACCTACCTGGTCATACCTCTGGTGTGATTGCGGAGTCCAGCATGGATGAGGTCGAACGCGCGCTTGGTTACATCATCGGCAAACAGGCACGCCTCCCGCAAGGCACAAGCGTCCAACTCTGCATCGTCGGTGGGGTTCAGCGCACCTGGAACGTCGCGGTAAACGAACGCGCTCAACTCGTCGAGTCGCTCGCGCAGCCAACGTGCGCCCTGCGACTAGATTCAAACCTCTTCATGGCACTCGCCTGCGGGAGGGTGGAACCAACTGCCGTGGCCGAGGAGATCAATATCGAAGGTGACCAGCGACTTGCGCAACAAGTCGTCAAGAATCTGGCCTTCACCATCTGAGTAAACCGCCACCCGGGTCTAAGTCGGCACTGGACCCTACTGTAGCGCCTCGAAGTGATACAGACCCTCGCGTAGCGACTGTTCAACCCGGCCCTGCGCCGCCAGCAGCTCCAAATGAAATTTCGTCTCCATTACAGCTAACATCTGGTTAAAGACATCCAACTCAGCGAGGCGTCGTTGCCGTCGCGTCCAACGCAGTACCTCAGCGACCTCGAACGGAGTGGACGCTCCTTCGATCACAGCGGTCTCAGTAGCTCCGAGCCGCGTGTCGTGATGAGCAAGCAGTTCGTCCACTCGCCCATGAAAACCTGCAGTAGGCGTTCCGTGTGCCGGGAGTAGTTGTGAATCCGGGAGCAGACGCACCCGTCGCAAGGAGCCAAGGTAACTTCCAAGCGGATCAGGATACACCGTTGGCTCAAATCCAATCGACGGGGTGATGTGAGGAAGAACATGGTCTCCTGCGAACAACATCCGGTTCAACTCATCAAAAAAGACGATGTGCCCTCGCGTGTGACCCGGCGTTGAGATGACTCGAAGGCTCCGGGTGGTCAACTCTATAGTCTCCTCCACGAGCCATCGGTCAGGCTCCTCATAGAGCGAGCCGGCAATATCCTCTTCAGCAGGCGATGGACCCATCGATGCCACGATCTCACCAGCTCCGCAGCGCTCAAGCTCATCCAATTGATCGCGGAGAGGACTCTCCCGCGGATGAGCGGCGCGACCGATCGACTCCTGCTCCCCTACTCCAAGGGCGATAGCTGTAGCAAACTCGCGCCTAACCGCAACCGCTTGGGTGTAATGATCACGATGTATATGCGTAATTAAAAATTGGCTAATATCGCCGAGCGAAGCACCGAGTGTCTTCAGTGCCTCCTCAAATGTTGAACGCGCGACCGAGAGCTGTTGGCCGGAATCTATCATCACCAATCGGTCACCATCTACGATCGCGTAGACATTGACCGCTCTCAAGCCATCATGTGGAAGAGGCAGCGGAATGCGATATACGTTTGGTGCCACCTCGAAGCAACCGGGTTCATCCCACGACTTATCGACAGGCTCTGGCATACTCATTCAAACTCCAATCTGGAACGAGCCTACCCAAGATCTGCGATAGACACAAGACGCATAGGTAAACTCAGCAAAGAACTCAAAACCTGACCGACGAGCGGCATCCCTCTGCAGCAGAAGAACACGACGTCGGCGGACCGAACTCATTCCCTAGCGTGAGCAAGCTCTATCGATCGCCAACCCGATCGCGGTAGTATGCGATCGCCGAAGCGATTCCCTCCTCGAGGCTGATAGTTGCTCGAAACCCGAGCTGTTCCTGCAGAGTAGTGTCACCTCCTCGAGCAAAGACTCCAACAGGGCGATCGTCGCGACCTTGCACCTCAGTGTCGTAACCGCAAGCTCCGACCGCGACTCGAGCAAAGTCCAGAAAACTCGTCAACCGACCTGTCGACAGGTTGATCGCGCCTCCATCATCGATGGCATCCATCGTATGGACCACCCCATGTACGCAATCATCAATATGAATAAAATCACGCATCTGTCGTCCGCTACCCCAAACTACCAACGGCTCATTTGCCGATCCCGCCAGCGCGCGCTTGCAGATCGAGGGGAATGGATAGGTGTCATCCTGGTCAGCACCATAGCCCGAGAATGGACGGTAACAGACCGAGGCAAGTCCGTGTCTCTCGTGCGCAAGACGTGCTAGGTACTCACAGGTCAGCTTCGCCCACCCATAAGACATATCGGGCATTCCGATGTCATCTCCAAAATTAATCATCTCTTCCGATAAGAGCACATAACCCTCTTGTCGTTGGAGGCTCACCGGATATGCGGCGCTTGAAGAAAAACAGATCGTCTTGGTAGGTCGTGCCGCCGCCGCCCATTGCCAATACTCAGCATCGATCGAAAGATCATCTGCGATAGCCAAAGGATTATGTTCGATCATCAGACGTCCACCCACCATAGCAGCTAGATGCAGGACGAGGTCGAAGGACTCGTGTGTGCTGCGGCGAAAGAACTGACGACAGTCTTCCTTGTAAAAATGAAAGCCCGAATACTCCCGTGGGTCAAACAGCGGCCAACCTAAAGCGGGATCGACACCTCCAGTAGCCGGCGCAATCGGGTCAACAACATGAACCTCGTCACCAGCTTGAAGAAAGTGGCGCACAAAATGACGGCCTACGAAGCCGGCCCCACCTGTTATGAGAACCCTACGCATTCGTGAAGTGCCTTCGATAGAGATCCCAGGCCCTCACTGCAGGTCCAGGTAGGTAGCCAACGATCGACTCAGGATCAGTCTGTAGGTCACGAATTAAGGAAAGGTTGTTCGTATAGCCAACAATTTCGGCCTTGAGATCGCGAATGAGATCATGTTCGTTACGATCTTGATACACCGAAGGCTCGCTAAACACAGCTTGAAATCCATGAGCCTGGACATAGTAGGCAGCCCAGATATCATCCATTCTGCCTATATGCGGATAGAGAAAATAGTATGGAACCACACGTCTCGAAAGCATGGTATTTTGCGAGTTGAACGGCGCTGTCGCAGAACCGGCGAGAGGAAACAAAGCTTTGTCAAAGTCACACTCCGGAGCATGCTCTAGCCGACAGATCGCGTCGATGTCAGGATCACCATTCCAAAATCCTGCGTCGATGTCAACCATCACCTTTCGCGAGACCATCTGGTCATAGCGGCGTTGTGACAGAAGTTCCAATGGATAGCCACGATGCCACAAACTCGGGTGATTCGTGGCCCCCACCGGATCGAAGGCGTCCAAAGATGTCTCGTAATAGTGAACCTCAGCCTCAGAACCCACCAAGATCTGCTTTCCCCAGTTTGCTTGAGGAATATTATCATCGTCGATCAGTGCGATTACGTCGGCACCCATCTCGTAGGCCAGCAAGATGCCAAAATTACGTCGTTGGATACAGTTCCATCCAATAGCGTCAGACAATGCACTGTCATAGCGTTCCTGGTCGGCTGGAGAGAGATAGCGCCCGCGCTCCAGGCGATAGTCAGAAGGTGTTTTGCGGTCGCCGATGACTATGAGGTTCCAGTCCTCCATCTCGTCGTAACGGCGAATCGCCTCGGTCGGCGGATTGATCGTGGTCGTAACTATGGTCTTCATCATGACCTGGTGCAGTGTAGCAGCTAGGGTGCTGCCGCCAGCAGGCTAGCTCGTGGCTGCAACCGTGTTTTCAGGCCGATACGGAAGTAGACAAAATTTTGAAGAAATGTGTTCGATGACTCGCCTTCTGTTCTAGCGCTCCACCGTGACGGGATCTCTTCGATCGCAACACCAAGGCGCAGTGGCTTGAGAAGAGTCTCGAGCAGGAAAGGGTGTCTTAACTCCTCCCAACGAATCGTCTGCACCAGGGCCGTCGGGAACAGGCGGTATCCATAGGTCATGTCAGTAAGTGCACTCTGGTATAGCAGGGCAAAGCCGAGTTGGAAGACCTTGTTGAGACCTAGCTTTAACGGTGAATAGCCTGCGAACGATCCTCCCTCCCGCCATCGCGAGGCAGTAATGATGGCTCGTGGAGACCGCTTTGCACGCTCGATCATCACAGCAACATCGTGGGGATCAGTCTCCAGATCGCTTGCCATCATCACAACGTGAGAACCTCGTGATTCCATGAACCCTTCACGAATCGCCCCTCCCAGAAATGGCAACGATTGCAGATGTACTCGAAGACGGTCGCCGAAAGCCGATTGCAACGATTGGATAACCGACTGACTCTCTTGACTTGTACGTGGAGAGGTCAACACAAGGTACTCACACACATCCATCCCAGCCTCAGCCTCGATGATCTCCACCGTCGAACGGAGCGCCTCAGTCTCGTTAATGACCGGCAATAAGATGGTGACTGCACGAAACTCGCTAACATCTGGTAACTCACGCATCGTATACCACTCCTTTGCCTAGCAAGCCAACATGGTACTCGGGCGCATACGTAGCTCCGACACGCACATCCCAACCCGATCCAAGCTACACCGTCTTCCATGAACTCCCAAGGGGCAGCCGCAGTATCGACGAGTAGCCCGAGATCGGGGCAAATGCAGCCACAGGGAATGGTTAATTCATTCACAAGCTTGATAGCCATGACTCAAGTCAACCACCAAGCCCACCCACCTGCCTGGCCCGGAGAAGGACATCGGTGCTACTGGCACAGACGCGATCAGCATCAGTTAAAGCGGCTCGAGCAGCACCACGGCTGTTGACCTTCGATGACGAAGCGGACTCACCTCCAGGATCAACGTTCGCCCAGGATGCAGCTCCACCTACTCACTCGTCCTATTCGCTCGCCCGAATACTCTTCAAACCAGCAACCTCAACTCTAGTTCAACGACTAGTCGTTACACTCGGCGCCACTCACTTGGTCCCACAGCGGAACATGGCCATTGACAACTCTCACCGACGCAGTGTCAACAGAACGTCACAGCTTCAAAACTCGCCGTCAACGTTACATAAATACCACAGCAGTTCAAATCAACCTGCAGATACTGTCATACTCATGACATTAAATATGCACAAACAATCAGGGGTGCAACTAGCGACTTTACTTAATTGCATGTCACAAGTCAACCAGCGTGCAACTACTCGACTTGACTACTGTAATGCGATTTACATCTGGAACACACACAGGATATCACGGCGATGAAGCACTGGGTCGAAGAGACGCTATCAAACGAAGTCGAAGGTTACCTTCATCACGTTAGCCAGCAATTGGGAGACGAAACAAGACCATCCCTCACTCCTATACCCGCTCTCCATCTACTTGTTCCTGTTGGATCCACGCAGGATGACTCCGCTGCGCTCTTCTGGGCGGCAGCTGACCTCGCGAACCGACTTGAACTCCAGGTAACGATATTGCATTGTCGTGAGTGGGATCTTGCAAAGGGAGTCAAATACTTCATGGAGACTAAGGACGAGGCAACCTCGATCATAACATCAGCAATGAAGTGGTTTTCGGCACTTAACATCCCTGCCCAGGGTGTACTATGCGACGTGGAACGAGGAAGTATAGGTAAAGCGATAGCCACAACCTCGACTGATTATCATATCGATTCCGTCATGGTTGGCCTCCGTCACAAAAGACGCCTGCTGCCAGGATTAATGGGGTCCACGGTCACGCAGGTCGAACGCCTGGTCAACTGCCCCGTCATTGTCATCAAGTTGAACAGGCGTCAGTGATTTCGGCCGCACCATGCATCTACTGATTGCAATACCCCACCCTAGCGTGATTGGACATCCCAAGACATTGTATATGAGTGGGTTAGCACCCCAACAAAGCTGGCTACATAGATCACAGGTAGTGGCAGATACTTCGGACAGACCGCACTCAGTCTCAACCTAATAGAGGGTGGAGCTATTACTCTGTGACGACAATTATTACTCTGCGACGACAATATAGGCAATCGATGACACCATGTATCGGACTAAATGTGTTGGCTGATTGCGCAGGCGAACCTACCGTTGGCGACCACAACTACACCGTTTAGTCCGCTAGATCAGTGCATCTGACTATGCCAGCATTGTGACCGGCTGTTGGCAACACAGCCAACGCACATCAGCTGGAATAGGCACAAGAGTGGGCTCATACTAGAATTGGTACAATGAACACCTTCCCCCTTGGTCCTGTTGATGTGAATCGGATCGGCTTTGGCGCGATGCAACTCCCTGGCCCGGGAGTGTTTGGACCGCCTCGAAATCATGAAGAAGCGATCGCTGTACTTCGACGCGCAGTGGAGTTAGGTGCCAATCACATCGACACCGCGCAGTTCTACGGTCCAGAGGTCGCCAACGAACTTATTCGAGAGGCGCTGCATCCCTATCCCGACGATTTGCTCCTGGTATCAAAGGTTGGAGCCACTCGTGATGACAAGGGTGCCTGGTTGCCTGCCTCGCGTCCGGAACAACTTCGATCCGCAGTAGAAGACAACCTGCGCACCCTTCATGTCGACCAACTTGGAGTGGTAAACCTACGCTTGCACGCCGAACATGATTCCGCACCCGATCAACGTGTATCGCTTGAGGATCAGTTATCAGAGATGGTCTCACTGCGTAACGAAGGGAAAGTCGCCAACATCGGTATCTCGACCGCGAACGTAGCTCAGGTTGAGGTGGCCATTACGCAAGCCGGCGTCGTCTGTGTCCAGAACGCTTTTAGCCTCGTGGACCAAAGCGACATTGCCACCCTGGAGCTTTGCAGACAACATAACATCGCCTATGTTCCATACTTCCCTCTGGGATCGGCGTTTCCAGGAATGCCCAAGGTCACCGCGAACACAACAGTGCAGACCGTCGCCGCGCGGATGGGTGCGACACCAGCTCAGGTAGGGCTGGCGTGGCTTCTGAACCAGAGTGAGATCATACTCCTTATCCCCGGCACCTCAAGCCTCGCTCACCTAGAAGAGAATATGAACGTTGCAGATCTTGTGCTCTCGCCTGAGGATATCGCCGACCTCGAGAGGGCAGTCTGACGATGTCATCCTCACAAGGGGCATCGACTAGGCGATTCGGATAGATATTGATACATTTGCTGAACGACCGTCAGCATTTGGATTGAGGTATCGAGAACATTAATTGCTGTTCAGGCGATGGTTCCGGTTCAGCGAGGCTACCAGTCACTGAGCTATAAATAGATGTGCGCACTCATTGTAGCTCGAGTCACGGCACCATGACGTCTAGACCGCCTGGGTCGTCCGTCAGCTTTCATAGCAAAACAAGCGATAGCCGACTGCCCGGTCGGATCATTGCGGATGGTCTCCAACGTCGGTCAACCTCGTCAATAAGGAGTCGAGTCACCGGAGTGAAAGTCCCATAGGCGTTCACTATGAAACCAGACCACATACGCACGTGAGTAAGTCAGCAAGCAAATGTCGGTTCGCGGAATGGAGCTAGCCGTGAAGACTGGCAAGCTTCAGCGACGCCAAGGTGAACCAGGTGAGTGCGCTGCCCAGAAGATGGACTCGGTATTTTCGCAAATCCTGACAACGGAGCCCGCCCAGACTAGTGCAGCAACGGAAGAATTACGGTCGCTGATCTCAGCATTCCCCAACGGACCGCCTTGATGTAGGTGACAAACGTATCTGTGTATTGAGATTACTGAGTTCATTGACGACTCCACCAAGTCTGTGCCCACGACGCTCCAGTCGTAGGTTATGCAAGCCATGACATCTGCTGGTTTGCGCACGAAGTTCCAGTGAACACGCGGTGACATAGCAGCTTGTCACCCTACTCGCGGGCTACCAAACTGCGCTGTCGCGCAGACCAGGCATCAGCGCTCACGTCGTCACTCAGATCGGTTTAAGGTGAGCTTTATATGATCAACGCCTTAACCCATGTTACATAATCACAGCGAGTAATGTCCGTCAACCGAAAGAGGAAGAACAATCTATGCAAGAGACGGTAGAACAACCCACCGCTGACACTCACACTCCAAAGCCACCTCGCAGGAAGCTAATCTTCTCATTGACTGGTGTTGGAGTAGTGCTCATCGGATCCGTCATCGGTTACCTGGCGTTGATCCCTCAAACCCATGTCGTGCCTTCCCGATTGGCTCAGTTGGTGACGATACGCCCAGGCGTGAAGGCGTTCGACATCAAGCCGACTAGCTCCTTGGTGCAGCCGGTGGCAAAGTCTGGCATCAAACCTCTTGAGGCAGCCGCGAGGCAGTTTCCTGCTGAGACAGGTATTTACTCAAGGATCTGGCGACCGTCGTCGAATGCAGCGGCTGCCACCGAAATCATCGCATTTCTATCCCCGACCACCACGACAGCTCGTTCGGTCTATCAACTATTGAACACCCAGCAGTTGGGTGCAAAATCCTACGCTGCTAGCTCTTTGACGCGGCGATCAACATTTCAAGTCCCGGGGATAGCTGGGTCATCCGGCGCCACCTACAGTTCGTCTGCTAAATCTACTACTGCGACAGCCAACCCTACCCTAGGAGAGGTAGTTTTCCGTATCGGGAGAGTGGTGACGCTAACGGAGACTCTCAGCACTTCTAGTGCTCAGAGCTCAGTTCAGATCATAGCTCGCTCCGAAGCAGCACAGCTACGCTCGGTTGGGCCAGGGTTTACCCTCGCCGCCACCACCTACCCCATTGCGGCCTCCAGTGTATGGGCAATCGTGACACTGGTATTACTCCTTATTGTCGGATATCTGCCCTTTGCGCTACCTCGTTGGCGCCAACGCCAGGCGCTGCTACGATCCATCGAGAACGAACAACGAGAAGACACATGGGGCGTTGTCTACAAGCGCACCGATAGCGGCGGCTGGAATGCCTACGTACCCGCCCTTCCCGGCATCGATGTAGTCGGCCCCACTCGAGCTGAGACCGACCAGCTCCTGGGTGAAGCGATTGCCGATCATCTTGATGAGATGCGCAGAGAAGGACTGCCCATCCCCGAGCAAAACAACGTCGTGGTTGGCCACGTCGTGGCAGCTGCGCGGCCAGCCTAGTGGGCACCCTGAACTGCTTAGCAGCGTTACTTGGAGACTTTGCGTGTCCCTTATAGTCCGGTTCACTGCGTTTGCAGAACAACCAATCACTGACACCATACCTCTCTGAGCAGTAGTCTGCTTCTAACCGGAAGTAATACTTGCTCGCTGTATCCTCGATGCTTGGTTGACCTCGTAAGCCCAACCAGGTTTCACAAAGACCCAGGTTTTCTGTCATTTAAGTGATTGTCAGACCTGCTCCCAACATGGTAGGGAGCTTCGTATTCGACTGGCGACATCATTCCCATCG
Source organism: Ferrimicrobium acidiphilum DSM 19497 (assembly GCF_000949255.1). Lineage (NCBI taxonomy): Bacteria > Bacillati > Actinomycetota > Acidimicrobiia > Acidimicrobiales > Acidimicrobiaceae > Ferrimicrobium > Ferrimicrobium acidiphilum. The sequence continues at coordinate 61,456 of NZ_JXUW01000010.1, forward strand.
AGGAGTGATGCCCTCTGTCCTTGAACCAGTCCACCCTCGTAGGTCTCGCATTAGCCAGCAATCTCATCGTCGCAGATTCCAATGGCCCGATTCAACTCCGTCTTGTATAAGCCGTTCAAGCTCTTAAGCGAGCGCGTTATTATAGCTTTAACTGGCTAATGAATACATTTGGAAGTTCTCCGCTGCGCTTCGAACCCGGTTAATGCCTCTTAAGCTGCTAATCGATGCACTCTGCCCAAATTTTTAACTGCCTCACGACTAATCGGTTAAGAGACAATAACCCGTAGTTCCGACTGACGGTCAGATGCCAGCGTATAAAGAGTGCAAATTCAGCAAACAACTGAGAGATACCCAGCACCTCGATCCCCTCGTTGGCTGAGTGCCCATAACCGTGGGAGGTGCAGAGACCGTTACATCCACTAAGTGAACCGAGACCAAGAGGGTGTCCAACTTCTCCAGGTGGGTCGCACACTACCCGTTCGACGGCAAGGAACCCCCTGAACTGGTCTGAGTTCCCTTACCTGTAATAGCACCATGTCCTGAATTCGAGCCACCGGCTTTTGATGGCGATACTGACGAGGAACTCCCTGAACTGGTCTGAGTTCCCTTACCTGCACTAGCACCATGTCCTGAATTCGAGCCACCGGCTTTTGATGGCGATACTGACGAGGAACTCCCTGAACTGGTCTGAGTTCCCTTACCTGCACCATTTACATTCTGAGACGTATTTGCGGTGCCAGATCCGGCAGGCGAATGCTTACCGACACCGCCAGCGAGCACCTTAGCTGCCGGTGTATTGGCGATCACCGCACCCGCTGGAGTTGAGGAGACCACAGACAAAGCCCCGGCTCCCGTCTTGGCTGCAGCAGCTACCTTCTGACCGATGTCTTTAGTCGTACCGGCTTGACTCGATGCCGCTGCGGACACCTTCTTGCCAACACCGCTGGCAGTACTAGCCTGGGCAGATGCTGTAGCGGACGCCCCAGTAACAGCTTGGGAACTTGAGCCGCTCGGGATCTGGAGGCCTATGGCGCCAACAGCCTGCGAAATCGGCGTTTGCATGCTAGTCGGGAGTGAACCAGTTGCAGCTGCCGCTACCCCTCCAGTCGCTACCGCTCCGGCCGTGATCGCTACCAAAGCTTTTGCGCTCAGCTGGCCAAGGATTGATGTTATTACCATACGGGAAACCTCCGTGTTTAAAATCCAAAACCAGTTACCTCTTACCCATCGGCAGCAACAGACAAATGCCTGAAGCGGTTATGCAGAAGGATTCGGCTAGTCGCTTTGCGAAGACTAACAGCCTGATTCAGGTCGCGTAGCCTATATTAAAACGCCTGCCTAACTCGAACTGGTTGCCAATATTAGATACACCAATTCCTGGTCCAACCTTGATCGCGGAGTCCATGCCAGCGATAAGGATAGGTACGCCGGCTGTTTTCAATGAAGCTGCCACCGCGAAGGACAGACATGCAAACATAGTTGGTGGTTGGCTGTCATTGGGGGCCGGACACATCCGCTGATCGGCACAACTATCGTTCCGTCGACTCATCGGATATCAGGGGCAGTTGGTCAGCAGCCTACGCCGACAACGTAACCTCACGAGAGCACGACGCATGGCCCCATTGCTGTCGCGTCAGCCGCTGATCAATAACTGGCGTCGATCCCAAGCGATAAGAAGGAGTGAGCATGCATGCTAGATCATTGCAAGAGGAACAAGTAGCTGGTGGGTTTGACCAAACGGGAGCGCAAGCCCGGTCCGTAAGGGCGGGGAGGATGTCACACCCAGCAAGCCCTGTACCAGGCTGCTCAAGCAAGCCATTCAATCCAGTTGCCGTGAGGGTCACTTTGTGCAAGAAGCTCTGTGCCATCCCTCACAAGCATGAAACCTCGGGATGGACTGGGAGGTGCAGCATCGCCAACGACACCCGGGGCCTCGTTGGCTATCCATATCGCTCCTAAAGAACGGGTTAGGGCCGCAAATGCACACCGCTTTGCCTCGTCAACGTAGGCGAGCACGGCGGTGTGGTAGATAACCAAGGTGAGTCCGGTGGGCACCTTGGCAGCCAGCTCTGCTAAGTCATCGAGAAGGTCACCACGATAGATCTCCACCGGATGGCGCCGGGCGGTAGCTGTGGCTGCGCTGAGCCTCTCTGCGCGTCCTTCCTCCCCCGGCCAGATCAGGCACGACAACCACTCGACATCGGTCGGATTACTTGGATCAAGCGGGTTCAGATCGAGCCCGGCGCGCCAGCCAATTTCTGGCACATGTCCAGGGACAGGGACTGCTCCCATTGGTTGACAGGTCAGTACGGGAGCATCCGCGTCAAGACCGTTCAATACATGGCCGCGATAGTCGTAGTTATAGAAGTCGACAAGGAGAGTGAGCCCGGCAGCAGCACCGACCTCGATGAGCGCGAGCGGGCCAGGGATAAGAGCTAAGGCAGGCAACAATATAGCACAGCGGGCAGCCTCGTTGGTCTGTGTCCGTCGCTCAGACATTATCGCCGCCAAATCATCACCGCGTTCATCGATGAGCTTGGTGAGAGTGTCCGGATCGGCTGGCTCTTCGAGAATGTAGCGTGCTGCGGCAAAGAGAAGGTTCGGTTGGCGCTTTGCTGGTGCTAGCCGCCCGAGGAATTGAAGGATCGTCATGTTCTCGGCGACAAACTCGGCAAGCTCCTGGTAAGCCGGAGAACGACCAGCAGTCTCGAGGTGAGCAAAGCGCCGATAGTTCTCGCTAATACTAAGGTCGCTCTCGTGTCCGATCATGCCACCCATCATTCGTGATCTTAACACTGCAGGTTTGTCTGTGACTCGATTATAAATTAGTGACAGGGAACGAGGGCGATGCAGTGGTCAACCAGATATTGCGTTGGCTGGAGGCAACACGACTAGGGACTTCCTAAGGGGGCAAAGTGCCACCTAGATCGACTCCGTCGTATAGGACCGTCCACTTGTACAGTGCTCAGGGGTCTAGATGGAGCCCTGGTTAACGCGGTCTGAAAAGCATAGGCAGTCGAACAAAACTTGCTTGTCATCACCACCCATCGTGGACCCGTCATAACCTGCAAACTATATGGTCGGGCTGGGGAGATTTGAACTCCCGACCTCTTGACCCCCAGTTCCGCAAAGTGGGGTTTATAGGGTCTCATTGAGTCTAACAAAGTGCATCTGAACTGGGATTCTGCATTTTGGGGTAAGTTACCCCAGGCCACGTCCATGACCCCATAGGCAACCGGCTAGGCAACCGGCTAGGGTGAAAGAATGCGAGGTAGACGGACGCTTGGCCAAGGCAGCATCTATCGCTATGGCGACCAGTGGCGTGCCCTCTTGAAGTGGAGGGGACCCGACGGTAAAGTCATCACCCGCTCCCAACGATGTCGCACCAAGGCAGAGGCCGAAGCCGCACTGGCGAAGTTTCGTGGAATACGTGATGCCGGCGTCACCGAGAATGCAGCAACGACTATTGACATGTTGCTCACCCGATGGCTTACAACCCATGAAGGCGATATCGCTGGCTCCACCTTGGTTCAGTACGAGTGGGCCACAAGGCATATCACCAAGAGGTTGGGATCTCTCCGGATAGAAGAATCACACCTTCCATAGTTGAAAACCTTGTAAATCAACTCGCAGGGTAAATTGATCGAAGTACCACGCTTACTCAAAAATTCAGAGTACCACGCTCACTCAGAAACTCAGTAACGTCTTGGGTCGTCGATGCTTCCCATAGTTCCGTGAAACCTCGCTCAAGCGCTGCTGCGAACTCTTCACGGTCATCGACAGAGTGGAAGTACACCGCAGGCGAAGATGCCCCGCGACCTAGCGTATAGACCGTCAGAATCCATGCGGATCCAAGTTTGTACATCGAGTAGGTTGGATGTTCCTTGTAAACACGTATATTTTTCAAGATGGTCTTACCCGCTGAGTCCTGAAGCCTGTTTAGGCTGTGTATTACCTCGGCCCCCAAGGATTGCAGTGTGTCGCTGTTTCCCCTCGCGGCCCTTGCGCTAGCGGTAGACTTTAGACCGTCCCCGCCAGGATGCATTATTAGGATGCGAAGGGTGTTCGGAAAAGCACGGTAAAACGTGCTTAGGGCATCTAGTGCAGCCGAGTCATCTGTGAATGTCTTTAGAGTCCCACCGAGTATTAGAATCTCCGTTGAATCTCTTATCAAGGTAGCAAAGGGCGGAATTTTACGAAGTAGGTTGACCTGAGAGTCCTGGAAGATAATCGTCCGCGACGGTCGTGAATACAAAATTGCCAATTCCAGGAATACAACGATAATGCCAAAAATTATCAATGGGAGAACAAATCGACTTAAGATCGTAGACCCCCCAGAGATGAGGTTTACAAACAACCCTACTCCCAATGCACCCCATACAAAACCTCTAGCTTCACGTCGATGCCTGAAAACTCTCGCCTTTATTACATCTATATGGTTCATACAATCCCACTATTGTTGGGAAAGTACCGAGTATTATGAAAGAGCAATCTCCAGTATCCATCCGCATTAGAAAGAGCTGATACGTTCGAATTATCAAAGTGAAACCTACGCATAGCTTGCGGTGGTGTCAGCTCTAGGGCTTGGACAATTATGAGACGCAGAAAATATCCGTGGCTAACCACGAGTGTCGCACCCCCCCCGTCCGAAAGCATTCCAATAACCGTTTTTGCTCTAGCCGTAGCCTCTTCCCAAGTTTCCGAGTTGGGCGGTGTTGGTCCTGTCCTGTAAGGGCTAAACCAATCCTTCAAGGCAGCCCATGCCACGGCATCGGTCTGCAACTCGTCCTTCGAGTAGCCTTCAAAATCGCCAAAGTCAACTTCCCGAAGTTCCTCCCAGACCTCAATCTCCAAGCCCGAATTGAGCGACTCACAAACCATCTTCGCGCTATCTATAGACCTAATTGACGGACTACTTACGACGCGTTCAATAACAAGCTTCGTCATGTGAGTTGCCACTTTCCGAACATCCTCCCTTCCTTCGGCATTGAGTGGAAGATCAGTACTTGAGTTAAACCTTCCCAGTTGGTTCCACTCAGTCTGCCCATGGCGCATCAGAAATAAGTCCATTGCTCCTCCGTTACTTGTTGTAAGATGCCCAACACAAATCCCTCAATCTCAAGTGGCGACTTGTTGCTATCGACTCGAATCCAATGCTCGGGTATCTCCCGGAATTCCTTCGCAACTCGCGAAACAAGGGCTGGTGTGCGATTGTCTGGCCCCCTTGGATCAGCATGCGAGAGTCGCGCAGCGGCAGTTCTCACGTCACAATCGAGAAAAATGACCTTCGATAGTGCACCACATTCCTTCACTACCTCCTCGACCAATTCCGCCTGTCCCAATCGTGAAAACGGCAATCCGTCGACGACTATTCCAGGGGCAAGAGTGAGTGCAATAGGCAATACCTCCAGGAGAGTGGAGAACGCGTAATCATTTTGGACTTGACCAACGTCCCATTTTCCGAAAAGCGCCCTCTTGATAGTATCTCTTGATAGGATCAAGTAACTTGATCGATCCGCAAGTCTAGTGGCTAGGCTAGATTTGCCTGCTCCAGGTAGTCCAGCAAGAATGATCACGTTCTTCATTCTCATCCATTCTGCAATTCTTGACAAGTCGGCCCGTGATGCGTAGCTAATTTAGCCATGTCGTGAGTCTAACAAGTACCGGCAGTTCCTAATCCGGACGCAACTGTTCAGGTGATCATCGTCGAGAATCGATATTGCCACTTGTTTTGGCTACGCGTATCGCTTATCACGGTAATGATCTCGAGAGTTAACGTGCCAGGTATGTCTGGAAGGAATACTAGTTGCTTAGGATACGGCCTCTACGATCCCACCAGAGTCCCACAACACCCATCTGAGCTGGGATTATGCATTTTGGGGTAAGTTACCCCAGGCCACGTCCATGACCCCATAGGCAACCGGATAGGCAACCGGCTAGGGTGAAAGAATGCGAGGTCGAAGGACGCTTGGCCAAGGCAGCATCTATCGCTATGGCGACCAGTGGCGTGCCCTCTTGAAGTGGAGGGGACCCGACGGTAAAGTCATCACCCGATCGAAGCGATGTCGCACCAAGGCAGAGGCAGAAGCCGCACTGGCGAAGTTTCGCGGTATCCGAGATGCCGGCGTCACTGAGAGTGCAGCAACGACTATTGACATGTTGCTCACCCGATGGCTTACAACCCATGAAGGCGATATCGCTGGCTCCACCTTGGTTCAGTACGAGTGGGCCACAAGGCATATCACCAAGAGGTTGGGATCTCTCCGGATCGAACGGCTCACCCCGGCGATGGTCGATCGCTTCGTGGATCAACTCGCAGAGTCGGGGCTGTCACCTCGTTCACGTCGCCTCATCCGAGTCGTACTCTCCCAAGCCTGCAAGGCAGCCGTTGGATGGCGGCTGATCCCGGCAAACCCCTGTGATCATGCGAGGCCGATCAAACTGGAGCGAAGAGAGCCAGAGGCTCTCAGTGTTGAGGAGGCGAGACGACTCCTCAGTGCCGCCAAGGACGACCGACTTGGCGTCCTCTGGCTCGTACTTCTATCTTTGGGTCTACGCCGAGGTGAGGCACTTGCTCTTCGATGGAGCGATCTTGACTTGGCAGCAAAGACGCTCACCATCTCGCGTGCGCGAGTGAAGTCCGGTGCCAAGGTGATCGAGGGACCAACCAAGACCGCTCGCTCGACCCGTACTGTCCCCCTTCCTGCCTTTCTCGTTAGCGCCCTCCAAGAGCATCAAGTAACCCAACGCCAAGAACACGAGAAGCTGACCGAGTTGGGCTTTAGACCAGCGAGCGAGTATCTGTTTACCTCACACTTTGGTCGTCCCCTTGACCCAGATAACACCTCACACGCCTTTCAAGCATTCGCCGCACGAGCTGGTCTTGGTAAACGCCATGTCCATGAATTGCGCCATGCTGCTGCCTCCTTGATGCTGGCGGCTGGAACCCCACTACCCGAGGTATCCCGAGTGCTCGGCCATAGCTCAACCCGGATCACCGATGAGGTGTATGCACACCTTGGACACGAGGCTCTAAGGGGTGCGGTGGATCGGCTGGCTGGGGTGTTGGATCCGAGTGCGCACCCGACGCTATAGCGAAGACAAGAACCGTAATCCATGACGGGATCCACACGTACAACAGGACGTGGAATGCGAGTATCACCTGCCTATTGGACAGCCAATTCAGTTCGAATAATCCGCTACGATGCGAGCCGCATGGCTAAGCGGAGTTGTATGTTCTGTTTGGCGAGGAACTCCACCTTGGACCGGACTCGCTCCGGCTAGCTATCGTGAGCTGGTCTCTCGGTCTATGTCATTTGATAGCCTCCTCGTTTGCTGTGGTATACGCCCGAGCCTAAGGTAGCACATGGATCCAAACATAGGGGGTGGCACATCTCAGCGAGAATGCGCAGTCATGTGAGTACCCCTCCAAGCAAGTTACTTCAGGCCGCTACCAAACCCAACTGGGCACTTTTGACCACGGTGCAGCCGGCTCCGCCGCTTCGACTGTCTATAGTGACGCAGCGAAAGCGACGCTACGTAGATCGACAACTCCACACACCACCTCGGTTCCCTGCGCGTTGACGAGGATAGAAGATCGAGAGATGACTACCCGATGGACTACGCTTCGCTCAACCCCAATTCCGAGGCACCCAAACCACCGCTTTGAGGTCCGCACTCCACCCGATTGGCTTCTTAATTCCAAAGACCGGTTAACCTCCATTCAAGGTTGACCAGATCGCCACATAAGCTATCCTCCGGGAAGAGCATTCTGTAGACACATCGTGTTACTCCCTGGATTGGGTAAGCCTATCATCGCACCGTGGATCTTCGCAGCATCCTTGTCGATCTCAATGACCACTCGCACGTGGATGGACAATCATAGCCTTCACAACAGCTTCTTCATCAGCAGACTTGCAAAGGAGCGTCGCCGAACATTCCGATAGGGTATCAGGCTCGAGTAGACGGTAGCAGCATGAGCCTAACAGCGGATAGATGCGGACGTCTATAGCGGCCAACAATAACGAGGTAACCATGGCGAGCCAACATCTCTTCAACCAACGCAAAGTCTCTGAGTTGGCACCGAGTGGCTGCACCTGGGAGCGGTTCGGGCAGACCAGGAATCGTCTTACCCTCGACCTCTCTCGTTTGTGATCTGAAGACAGTTACTGACTACGGTGCGACCATCAGAAAGATGCGCAATTAACCGCACCTTCACATATTCTTTGGGAGGCTTTCTTAGCTGATTCACAAACCTACCGAAAGCACTCTCGTTCGATTGACGGTGCAATTCGTACCGTTCTTTCGAGGCCTTTCGATCAGCACGATAGCGCTGGATAATCGCATCACCTTCCTTTGGGAATACTTGACGAGTAAAGTTTTCGTCTGCCCTTCTCCGTTGCTCTAAGAGTTCCGTAGTCTGGAATTGCGTCTCCCATAATTGGAATGGTGATGTTGGACTAAGAGTGATCGCAGGTGGGTAAGAAAACGAGGACAGAGGCGATACAGCAATCGGCTGTGGATCGCAACACGAGCCATAAGCCTGCACGTACATTTCCAAGCCAGACTTAGAAATTACTATTGCTCTGTTCCCTCGCCTATATCTGAAGTTTCCTGTTAGGTAGGTGTAGCGTCCATTTGAAGTCACTTTCAGCAAGATGACTAACTCACCCTCGTCTTTCCGCTTGCGGCCTATCAACTCTAGCACCTTCGAAATTAGGTCGATTGACGCTGCGGAAATCATAGGATATAATTTACCAGGGGATTAATGGTGTTTCAACCATAGTAAGTTAAGTTACAACAAGTGCTCGGGGTGTCCATTTGAACGGACAGAGATCATGGGTAGCCCAGCCCGGGGTCGGCCGTCACTACCCGCGTTCAGAGGGTGAGTTTCGCTCCTGGTTCGGTACCGACGCGGCGTGCCTGGAGCGGCTTCGGTGGCCACAGGAGTTTGTCTGTGGCACCTGCGGTAATGTTGGCGACTGAACGACGAACGGATCAAGTGTGGCCGATGCAGCCACCGGATGTCGGTGATCTTTGACAGGACGCGGATCCCACTGACGGAGTAGTTCACAGTTGCAACGGCAAAGGACGGGGTCCCTAGCACAAAGCCTGGTTTTTGGCTCCTACCAGACTGCATGGGCAATGCTGCACCGCTTAAGTTGCATGCTTGTCCGTCTGGGGTGGATCGGGTCGAGGTGGATGAGACATTCCGCTGCCCATCCGTAGTGAGGATCACAGAGAAACCCCATAAACAGCGCTATGGATCCTTGGTAAGACCTGATTGTCGAATGCGACCAGTTGCCCTGGGCAATCCAGGCATCTAACTGTTCAGACTGCCACTCCCAGGGCCAGGTTCCACAGAACTCACCGAATCGTCTCACCACCCGTAGACGACCTCGGATCATAGAAGGAGATAGTCGACGCGCTATATGCTGGCGTCGCCATCCCTCCAACATTGCATTAAACAACATCGACTCTACGCGCAGTGGCGTTCCAGCACCCACCAATACCAGCGCAGCCTAACCAGACGGTCGTATCATTCGTGCTCCTCCCTGTTGTTGCATCAGATGCAATATTATGCACTCTGACCCAACTCATTAGATGCATCATTATTGCATCTAACTGACTACAGGTGTTGCATATCAATCCCCACCAGCACTTCAGTGTACGATAGACAAACTCCTATAGAACTGCTCACAACTGTTTTCCCAGGTGGGAGCTCATCGCGAACCATGCTGAATGATGCATCAGACCTAACATTGCTCACTTTCATCTCGGTGCCGAACGTGTGGCGAAGACGGTGGGGGCGTACCCGGTTCGCTCCACAACGAGTTCGGCGATAGCGAAAGATGCTCCGTAGGCCATCCTCCGTCATCGCCTGCCCCAGTGTTGGTCCATGTAGGACCACGAAGCACTCAGGTGTCGACAACCCAGCTGGACGCTCAATGCGTAGATACTGGGCGAGTTCAGCAAAGAAGGTGCTATCGATTGGCACTGTGCGCTCCTTGCCTCCCTTGCCGAGCACCTTCACCCATCGACGGCCCTGGTCAACATCGGCCAGGCGCAAAGAGCGCACCTCGCCAGCCCTGAGGCCACCAAAGAGCATCGCAAACACAATCGCTCTATCACGATGCGTGTCGAGGTCGCCGAGAAATGCTGACACATCGGCTGGGTCGAGAGACTCAGGGAGGCGTTTGGATCGGCGGACTAAGCGTCCACCTTCAGGAGCACGCCCCGGTCCAAGATGGCCAAGGAGACCATACGGCTTCGGCCGGAGCCCTTGACCCCTGCGAGGCGAGGGAACAGGGTTGTCAGGGAGCGTTCCCGAAAGTACCTGATGCTCAAAGAACGCTCGCACGGCTGCAACACGACGATTTACGGATGCTGGCGCTGACCCGTTGGCCGTTGCAATGGACACCACCTTCTCAGAAGTCGATCGATACACCGATTGTGCGTCGATCCAATCGAATAGCGTCGTAGGTACCACGTGAGTGATCTCGATGTCGCGTTCGATCAAGAACCGGGCGAAGTTCACCAGATCAAATGCGTAAGCCTTGACCGTTGCCGGTGAGTACGCACGGGCGTCGAGGTGGCCCAGGAACACATTCACTGCATCGACACCGGTCCAGGTTCCTGTCAGACGATACGAACCCATCTGACGCGCCGCAGCCACCGAGGCGGAGTCCTTCACCCATCAACTCCAATAGATCGGGATGTACTTGGTCATCGACTGATCCAAGACTTTGTGAAATCCATCGCGGACCGCCCCCTTTGGCCGTATTCGCCTTAAGGATAGACCTGGACCTACCACAGACATAAATTCCTCTGACAACACGAACGAACACGAGGCCCCATAACCGGTTAACTGGTACTGTGACTTTCGTGGTGCACGAGCCGAAGAGAATAGGTCGGCGTGGGATGTAGATCATCCCAAACGCATCGGCTGAGTCCCTTACCCCTTCGTGCTCGTGCACATCGAACCGGGGACGACAGTCTGGCAAGGTTGCGCAGAGATCGAGAATCACAACTATTACCGTGAGCAGCACCGCCCACCTGGCGGTCGGTGACCCACAGGGCTACTGCCAGGGGCACATCGGATCGCCTCGTAGGCAAAATGATGACTACTCATGATGTACCAGGGGTCGGTCGACGATGCGCACCTGGACAAGTTACTCTTGCGGTTCAACGGCCGAAGATCCCGGAGCAGGGACCTCTTCTTCTATCGACTTCTCGAGCTGGCCGTGGAACACGATCCAGTGTACTACGACGATATCGTGACCGGCGAACGATGCCATTCCCACCCCTGACGCGCAGTCATCCACCAAGCCTCGAACGGCTATCCGCGGACCGGCCATGGCGAAGCTCTGACCTGGTCTAGTCCGGTTAATTGGAGGCCACGTAGCCGGTTAATCGTGTAACATCGCGATTGCCGAATCTTTGTGAGCGTCGCTCAAGACTGAGCCCATCTACCGAACCAGCTTTACTAAACGAAAGGAGGCAAGAACCGCAATCTTTGACTGGATGCACTGGCACAACAGGACGCGGCATTGGAGTAACGACTACGTTTTGCCGATTCAGCTCGAACAAACCGCTACGGCACGAGCCGCATTGCCAAGCAGAGTTGCGTGTCCTCGGTGCTGTTGGACTCAGCGGCGAACGCCCTACCAGTCGTGAACGGAGATTAGCGCATCAAGTAGGTGGTAATCTTCAGCCTGGTCATCAGTCGAATTCACATCGTGATCGAAGCCCAACACGCAGGAGCCGAATAGCCGATCCAAAAGTACCGGACAACCAACTGCGAATCGTATCCGCGAGTATCTCCACACGGCTGTTCTACTGCCACAGATAGAGTCGGGCATCCGGATAACGGTTCACAAGCGGCCAATCGCACCGGATAGAACATTCGATAGAACAGTCACGAGAATGTCGCGACCGATTCCGGCGACAGAATCGGCAGCCGAGCGGATCTTTGACTGCTTCGCTGGATCAGATTCGTGGTAAGCGGCTTGTTGCAGAGCAGCCATGAATCGGTCCGCGTAAGTGTCGAGAGATGGCCATTGACCGACGGCCTGACGGGCAAGGGCGGTAACGCCGGTTATCCACTGCGAATCGGCGGTCAGTCCCGGGAGTGTCGTTTCCAGGAAAACATATTCATCTTTCAAAGCGGATAGCGCAACAAAGACATCATTTGGCTCCTTACCGCACCTTTCAGCGACCTGTGCACCGGTAAAACCAGCAAGTCCCCTTTCCTCGAAGAGCTCGATGACTGCTTCAAGTACTGGCAGGTCGCGATCAAACCAAGTGGGTGCTACAGGCATATCAACTTGCCGCGGTAACAATACTTCATTCTAATCTCCCCAAGTCGTCCCGTCTCTAAAGTGTAATGCCTCCTACCAGGAAAAATAAGGACGACAAAACCTAAGCATCCGACGATGCGAGCTGGTCTTTGCGTTGTGAGATGCTCTGGCCTAGGCAACCCTCTCGGTTACGGTGACCTCAAACCCGAGAGCTTCAATCCGCTTGCTCAGTCGCTTTACCTGAACAGTTGGATCGTTGTGGCTCTCGAAGTAATTGGCACCTGTTTCTTCAGATGTACAAAGGATAGCACAAGCATTACATGCATCTGTGGTGTGCGCTAGCTCATCAGGACTAAAGTGTAATGCCTCCTACCAGGAAAGATAGGGACGACAAGACCTAGGCATCCGACGATGCGAAGGTGGTCTTTACGTTGTAGGATGCTGGGTCCTAGGCGACCCTCTCGGTTACGGTGACGTCAAACCCTAGAGCTTCAATCCGCTTGGTCAGTCGCTTTACCTGAACAGTTGGATCGTTGTGGCTCTCGAAGTAATCAGCCCCTAGATCTTGATAGAGTTCGCCATTAGTGAGGAGATGCCAGACGACGTTGAGCATGGAGTTGGCGACCGCGACCGCTGCCTTGTTGGGGCCTCGTCGCCTGGCGATACGTGCATACTGGGCAGATGCGTAGGTTCCCTTTGTGCGTGCCGCCGCCCGGGCAGCCTCTATCATCGTGCGTTTCAACGCAGGGGATCCATGTCTTGTACCCGCGGAGCGACGCTTGCCGGCTGACTCATAACTAGCAGGTGCTAGTCCAGCCCAGGCACATAGATGTTCAGCAGTTGGGAACCTAGACATATCACCTCCAGTCTCAGCGATGATGACTTGTGCTGTGGTGGCAGAGATTCCCGGAATGGAGGATACCAGAGCGACGGCAGACTCAAAAGGGACGAGACGCTCGCAGATCTCTTGGGTGAGTGCCTCGATCGCGGCATCCAGATAGTCGATATGGTCGATGGTCTGTTTGGCGACGAAGGCATGGTGGGCTCCGAAGTGTCCATAGAGTGCCTCCTCGAGTTGAGGGATCTTGGCTCGCATCCTGGACTTTGCCATCTGGGCCAGAACTGCGGGATCTCGTTCTCCCGCGATGAGTGCCTCGATGATCTCCCTCGATGAGGCGCTCCATACCGCAGAGGCGACCGAGGTGAGCTTGATGCCAGCATCTTGGAGAACCTTCTCGAGGCGTTGGATCTCCCTCGCCCTGGCATCAACCTGGGTCTTGCGATATCGGGTCAACTCACGAAGTTCACGGATCTCAGGTGGAGGCACAAAGCTTGGTCGTACCATGCCATGGGCTGCGACATCTGCGAGCCACTCGGCATCTGAGAGATCCGTCTTTCTGCCAGGTACGTTCTTCACATGTTGTGCGTTACAGAGCCAGAGTTGGGGGAAGAGTCCCTCCAGTGTGTAGTACACCGGCTTCCAATATACGCCGGTTGCCTCCATCACCACGGTTGACACGCCAGCATCGATGAGGAACCGGGCCAAGTCCTCTAATCCTTTGCGTGTCGTGTTGAACGTCTCCTTGGAAAGGGTGACCATGCCATCTGGCTCTCGAACTCGCGTGCACGCAACGACGGTGTCACGGTGGACGTCAAGGCCACCCACTTTATCTGCTATCTCCTTCATCTCACCACCTCCTTGGTGTTTCAAGGGGCCGTCTCGCCAGGGGGACTACAAGAAAGCGAAATCTAAAGTTCGTGCTCGAGGCGACAATAATTAGTCCTCCTGATTCCCCGCATCAGACTAAAGGCGCGCAACCAAGGCTGCAAGAAACGTTCGATGACTCACGAGGCGGTCCACTACAAGCATTACATGCATTTGTGGTGTTCGCTAGTTCATCAGGACTAAAGGAATAAGCGTACTCAACTACTCTGTCCAACAGTCTACGGAACGAAGTGAGCGCGCTCGTCAGCTCTAAGCGCGATCCTGTTTCCAGATCTGCTAGCGTTGCGTTCCAGTCCCGGAGTAGGCAATGCTGATCGCAAGTTTGGAGAACTCCTGAAAGACGAAGTGCTTAAACGCATCATAGATATGGGACACCGGTGACATCTGTTGTGCACAGCCCACCTTGGCGTATCAAGGACGTACTTCTTGGCCTCACCGACCACAACTTACTAAGCCAGCTCACTTCTCCTAAATAACCGAATCTACCAGCAAGAATACCCGGAGTTATGCTCAGCTACTAGGAGCGTGAGTCAGAATCCGAAAATCCTGCGCATGAATGCCATCAGTCGCATTGTTATGCACTCGAACTGGGCGTATTTTAATTGTACATTTGGATTATGTATACTTATGCAGCCCTGGCCAATTCTGGCCCACACTCCTAGTCGACTGGAAACACTGCCCGCTACTGACAACTATGGCCAAATATCCCGCACCTTAACTATTTGCCCCGACTTGAGGAACGGGATTTGCGATCTGGGATTCAGTGATGCGAATCCTCTCATCACGCGAAGGGTGTCGACTCTACCTCGCGACCAGGCTCTGGGTCCAATTGACGGCATTATATTACGCTTTATCGAGAACACGAGTACTCGAGCTCGCGTAAAGGAAGAGGCTGCAGCCAAATTCCAGCCGTTGCGGATTCGATGAACGAAGTGTATGGACACAATGATGTACTGTCGGTGTGTGGGGCGGGCAATTTTCAGAGAATGGGCGAACTCGCTTCTTGTTAGTTCCCGGTTGCAATTCAGCTGAGTCATTGAGTAATCGGACGAGGCAGCACAGCAAGACTGCGCAGAGCGTTAGTGGTGAACTATGACAAGAAATCGAGAGAAACGTGATAATACTGCACTACCGGCTAAGGCAATACCCCCTTGGAGGGTATATCGTGAAAACTCGCGATGATGGATCTGGAGCTCCTCGGGCAAGACTGAGTTCAGGCTGAGCCTATGGGGGTATGTCCGAGGCGGGGATCAGCGTCCGATTGCAAGACGCCAGCCAGATCGTCTAGGACGGTGAAGGTGACTGGGACATCCTTCAGGAATGCCGCTGGTTCTACGCTTCGAGTGACCATTAGGGGGATTATTCTCCATGGGCCTGAGGCCACTGGAGCCGACACAAGCGTTCTCGCCGCAGATGTATCGCTCTCGATAGCCTTGGCACGCGCCAAGAGTTTACCGATATAATCCTCGTCCTTTAGAAACTTGCCAATACGATCCCGAATCGTTCGAGCGGAAAACGCGCCCGAGACGTCCTTTACTTCACACACCCAGAGGCGGGACCGGGCGACATCGGCGATCAATAAATCAATTTCACCCGGAAGTTGGAGTCCGAGTTTTCGAGCCTCGCTTTCGCGAATATTTTTCTTGTGGGGCAGATTTAGATTCGCGACAACCTGCTCGGCCGCTCGCTCTAGGTCACGGTTCGCAACTTGGCGATACTCGTTGAAGGCATTCCGCACTGGTTCATGAACATCTAGAGGGTGCCAAGGGAGCCGACCCTCAAGCGCGTAGCGCAGATAGATTCCTTGGGTAGCGTATACCTGCCATGGAACGATGAGCAGCCTGTCGTTAAGCATTATCAGCGGTTTTATCGCAAGTCGGTTACGGCGGCGATCCTGCTCCCAGTAGAGCACACGCTCATCGTGAAGTCGACTCGGCTCGAGAACCAGCCGATCAAGAGCTGCCTCTATTTCTTCCTCGGGAAGTGAGGACCAGATCTGTGCCGCGTCGCGGAGCTCGGAGCGTAGAACGGAAACCACGCGATCCTCTCCAGATGTCCAGGTTATGGCGGTACCTAAAACTGCAGAGATACCATCGATACCTGTTCCGCAGTGCTGCAACATGACGCGATCAGCCGCTAGAAGTGAGCCAGGAACATTCATCGACGCAAGCCGGACAAATGGGTTTGGAAATTTCGGGCGCTCCTCATGAAGATGTATACGGCGAGCGGGCTCGAGCTTGTCGGAGTTGCGCAAGCGAAATCTATGCGCTCGATCGGCGGCCATATAACTCGGGATATCCACTTGGATCTGCGATCGATAACCCTGGCCCTCGGAATTTGGTTGCGAGACGTCCAAGGCGAGACCAGGGATTACGTGAGTGATGCCGTCTTCGCCAACCATCACCGCCAACTCGTGCAATCCGCGATCGGCCCCAGAAAGGGAGCTCCCGATTTGAATGGCGAGATAGGTAAGGTCAACAACTTCTGCAACATCGAATCTATCAGGGACCACTGAACCCACTGAGCTCCCAGCCAGTAGGAATTCCAAAAGGATCTCTAAGGGTCGAGTCTGCTCTGATGGATCAGGTGCATCAAGAGCAAGTGCCTGCCAGTTAGAACCCCAGGGAGCCGAGAGTGCAAGTTCTAATTCCGAACTTGCTCGAGCTCGTTCGCCGTGTGCATCATTGAGATGCTCCGCTACAACGTAAATGGCATCCTGTGACCATTCAGCTATCGCATGTTCTAACGCTAGATTTATCGCTGGTACGATTTTGGTGTGACATAGTTCTACGGCGTCAGCACCAAGCAGTTCGCACGGCCCAACGCCGTTGCTCAGCACGGCAGCGGCCAACGCTCTCAGTGCACGTGCTTCGGTAGCGCGACTTCGCGGAAGACGCACCTGCCCTTTGGATCGAAAGTTCAGTGTTGTCTCTTTGGCCTGCAACATGCCGACAGGTGGGGCCGCGTCCCAAGCGGCAACGAATTCCTTGCGAACTAGGGGCCAATCCGCATCCTGTTGGACCTGATTTAGCTGATCGAGCCCGTACGCAAGTTCATTTCCAAGGGCCTGATGGGCCTTTTGAGGATCAGCGGCGAGTGATTCAAGCCAATCCGGCCCAAGGAGCAGGTTGATGATGGGTTGAGGTTCGGAAACGGTCCTGCAAGCGATCCCAATGCAGTCGGTTCCCGCCCCCGGTGATCTCTTAGCCGTAAACTCCAGAATGATTCTCAGAGGGCGACCGCCTGGGAGTGCAATTCCGGCTGAGACTGTGGGAAAGTTGGCACAGGTTAGAAGTATCCCATCCGCGACGCCAACGCCAAAGCTAGGGTCCATCCCAAGATCAACCAGACCTTGGTGGAGAGAGGTGGAGATGATTAGTGGTGGTTGAGCCAAGATGAGATATGCCTGACGTTGTTCTGTCCACATACTTGCCTGACCAGGTTCGTCCAAGTGCGCAATACGCCACTGTGAAATGGAGGGAAGTCCTGCGGCAGTGAGTACGGCTTCAATCGGTTCCCAAGCCACGGAGGTTAACCAGGCTTCGTCATCTACTGCACCGATGATGGCAAGCGCACTATCGGAGGCACCCGTTGGATTCAACACTCCGGTAGTTTTCCAACGGCTCCAAATGTCTATTGCATCGAGAGCGAAAAGGCTTTCAACGCCAGGCATTGTAACTAATTCGTCAAGGAACTGAAAGATCAGGTCCAAACCAAGTTCGCTCTGCTGAGCATCTAATTTGATTGAGGCCAGATCTTCAACGTGCAGAAATGCAATCCCAGGACGATCGGCAGGCTTGAGCTGCAGTGGTCCACCGTAAAGCGCAACCCGGTGCACCGTAGCTGTGTGTTCGATCGACCCATCAACTTCACGAAGCTGCTGAATACCGATCTGACGTAGTTCTTCCTCAGTCTCTTCGATAGCATGAATTAAGCCGATACCATCCAAAGCAGCGATGACGCGGAAGAGGAAGATATGTCGTTTATCTGGAGATTCAGCTAGAACAGGAAAATGTTGGGGTGTTAGGGATGACCCGGCATCATGCGGAACATCAGGCGGGTCTTCTAGGAGCTGCGTAGTGCGACCAAATATTTGTAGGGTTTGAAACATCGTGTAATCTTGCAGCGCTTTGAGCGATCGCTCGTCGGAAGCTGCTTCCGCGGCAAGAACCTGCATCGCGGCAGAGAGTCCACTCAAAACGAACGCTGCCGGGACGGAGTGACATCTTAATGATCTAATAGCGAGGGTGGTTCCCAGTGGTTCGGCCATAGGTCCTAGGTTGAGCTGATAGCTGTCACTTGCGAGGGTGGCCCACTCCCAGGCGCGAGCGGAGCGAGCGGGATTTGAGCAATTTCCAATCCAGAGTTCGGGTACTGCTTTCATCTCTAAATCGGGATCGAACTCTCCTGGCTCAAAAGCTATGGGGGTGGTTGCGATTCGGACTGAACGCTCTTGAGCCGATTCATCGTCTGGCTCTGGCGTGTCCTTTGGCAATGGCCCCGTGGGCCAATGAGGAGAAATCAGACCAATTCGCCAATCTGAATAGCGGAGTGCCACCTCCAACAAGTCAGTAAGACTAAATTGATGTCTCTCAAGAACAAACGGATCGATGGCCCTGGCTATGGACTCGGTCATTCGAAGCAATTTCGACGGATCAGCAAATGAGCCGGGGTGTATCCGCAGGCGGTCTTGGCCGACCGCATAACGAACAACCAACCGTGGATCAGGGGACCAATAGTCTTCGAGGTAGCTCAATTGGGGTGCGGCTTGGCGAGCCGCCACCAGGAGCCTAGGTAGGTCGGCCGGTTGCGCCTGGACCGAGCCAAGTGGACGACGTGTGACGGCACGCAGCCAGAGGAGTGAGAGCGATGGCAGGCGATGCCCGCATCCTGGAGAATCCGCAGCGGCCGATATCAACGCGATCAGAGACTCAGGCTCAAGTGTGGCAAAGACGTGATCGAGCTTAGCCCATCTAACTCGTGACCAATTGATATTCTGAAGGTCAACACTTCTCACTGTTCTCGAGTTGCGTGAACCCTTGCGCCATCGCGGTGATTTTGATCGCTTTGCCTTACTCATGCCTCAATCATCCTAAATGTTTTAGTCCTACCTCCTGAGACCGGGTGCAACACTATCGTTCCAAGAGTCGGTATCCATACCTAAACCAACCCATCCATGAGGGGCATAATTTTGTCTTCGCACAGGGTGGCAGCGCAATTCGACGGTGGAACCAAGGCGCTCTCACGCTGCGTAAGTGTTCCGCTCTTGGCTCGCGCATATCTACGAGCACTGATGTATACGCTAATGCAATGTTAAATTGGAGTGGTGAACTATTTGATCGACCCGAAATGCGGGCAGATCGACCAGAGCAGATAATGGTGAGGTTATGTTCCGGGAAGAGGCACACCAAGTGAGAAGTAAATCCTTGCACTATTTCAGAGCGGATGACACGGCCCAAGAGACATGGCTACAGGGTAAGCGGACCGTCCGTGGAACACGGCCTGTTAATTTTGTCACAGGGCAATCGCTAAATGCTTTGTCTTGGCGAATGCTAGGCGCGGGTGGTTGAGCCCATTATTTCACGTTTGATTCACAGCGCGAAGTTATCGCTCGCTCCTTCTTTTGCAGCCAATTTAGAGTCCAGACCGACGGCATGGATATCGTCCGAGTTCCCCGTTCCAATCTTCCCACAACCGAGCCTGATAGCATCCCTCGCTGCGGAGCTAGCCCGCCTCCACTGCCCAAGCTGTTCGATGCTATCGACGTGTGACTCATTGCCGATGACCGTCTTACCGGTGATGTTCCACCGTTCCCGATAGGCGGCAATCGTCGCGACGTTTACCAACCACGCTGCTTGGTGTGTTGGATCTGATGGCATCTGCCCGAGTAGTTGTACCCACTTGGCCCGCTCCTCTATAGCCCGCTCAGCGAGTGCGATCGCACGCTCTTCGATTGCACGCTCACGCTCGATGAGGGCTTGGCCCAGGTCTGGATCGGTCACCTCGGTAGCCCTTGGGATGAGCCCTGCGATGAGGTTGGTTGCCCCCATGCGCTTGCTGCCATGCTTGTGCGTCCAACTCGCTACTCGGTTAGCTAACACCGCCGCTAGATCATCGGCATCATCGAGTTGGCGTGCTGTAACGAGTGTTGGGAAGTCATCGTCGATGTCAATCCCACGAGCCTTTGCGCCTCGAAGCGCTGAGAGCAGTGGTCCATATGCTGAGCTCTCTCGAATCTGTTCCAGGTGTTCATCCGTTAGTCCCGAGCGAGCAAGTAATTCGTTCCATCGCTCCTCCTCGGCGACTCTTGCGATGGTCTCATACTCCCCATGGAGTCGGATGATCCCCTCTGCTTCTTCGTGTTCTTTCCGGATCATCTCATGGGCTCCCAGCTCTGATCCCTGGTTGGCAAGACAGGTGATAAGGACCTGGCGAGCAGATTGTACTTCGGTCGTCCCCTCATGTGCAGTGGCGGGATCTGGGTCATAGTGGGTATCGACATAGAGCAGGTTTGCTTCTCTCCCTCTCGTAGCTGCGACGTAGAGAACCTCTCGTGGAGTTGTACTGGTAATCATCGCATGGGCGGTATCGAGAGTTCTTCCCTGTGCCCGATACGCAGTCGTGGCATAGGCCAGCTCGACGTGTTTGGCCACATAGTCAGACGGCAATATGGCTTCGCCTCTTCCTCCAAGGCGTCTGATGCTCATAGTGCCGTCGTTACTGGTCGCTATTACCTGCCAACGATCACCGTTCTTCACCCACCCCTTGCCGGTTGTTAGCAGGCGATTGTTCTCTCGGGTCACCACCTCATCACCAACCCCAGCGATAGTCCCATCGACCAAGCTCAACCCCGCCGCTGTGACCTCCCCTGCGGCCACCCTGTCTGCCCTGGCTCGGTTGTTCAACTCGGTGACCGTGTCGGTGTCCCCTGCGATCATGAGCGAGTCCTTGCCTGCTGTGACGTCGCTCCTCCAGGCCTGATAGATTGCCTCGATCAACTCCTCGCGTTCGCCCTCTTTGATCCTTTCGTGCGTCTCATAGGCATCGATCACCTCCTCGTCACCAACACGTAGCTCCATGCTCGCCGTTCTCTCCCATGCATGGACAAAGCGGCGCACATCGCTCAAGGTTGCTACCATGTCGCCTCGCTCTCGCACCAAGGATCCAAACATCCCACCGGCTGTAATGCTCGAGATCTGGGCGGGATCTCCGACCAGCAACACCTTGGCATCGGCCTCGCAGGCTGCACTGACGAGTTCATCTAGTGCAAAGGTTCCAATAAGAGATGCCTCATCGATGATGACCAACTGACCGGGGTGAAAGCGCCATCGGGTAAGCAGCCCGTCTAGCCTTTCGATCTCTCTCTGGCGAGTAGCTCCTGGTTCTGGAGCATCTGGAATGACCGGGGTAAGGCTGGCCAGACGATCCCGTTCTGCCTGTCTCCCGGCACCCTGTCGCCACTCATGGAGCCACTTGGCGGTGTTCTCGGTCTCGACGCCAAGCTCATCGGCTAGCACCTGGGCAGCCGTTGCCGATGGAGCTAGCCCAATAACGCTCCCTGGTCCATGCTCTAGCTCCCAAGCAGTACGAAGGCCAGCCATCGTCGTCGTCTTGCCTGTACCCGCGGGTCCAACGAGTAGATCAAGGCGACGAGTGGAGGTGGCGATCACCTCAACCGCCAGGGCCTGATCGGAGCTCATAGTAAAGTCTCTCCCTGCTAGGTTGACCTCAGCTACTGCCTTGACGGTGCTGACTGAAACGATGGGGGCATCGAGGGATCGTGACGCCCGAAACAGATCTGCCTCGGCATCCAAGAGGATTGCGGTCGTATAGAGATGGCGCTCCTTTGGTCGCATCCGAGAGGTACCGTCTGCTCTTTGAAATCGCTCAGGTAGATGATAGAGCTCAGGTGAGCTGATCTGGATCGCCTCAGCCAGGGCGATCTCTGTCGTTCGCTCAGCTACCGCCACCCGGTCATCGGGACTGACAAAACGTAACCCCTGGAGTTGACGATGGACCTCGGCTAGGACGTTTGTGCGCCCAAAGGTGGCGTGACGCTCTGAGACCCTCTCCAATGCCAACCTCGCAACTTCTTGGAGCATCTCTTCACTGAGACTGCCGGCGCGCAGTAGTGGCAACTCGTTGCGATTCGCCAGGCCGGCAACGAAGGTAGTTGGGTCATCATCGAGGTAGCGGGCTGCGCGTTGGCGCCAGTCATCTGTCATCTCGGCGAGGCTGCGATGCACCTTGTCCTGACGGGTCTCGAGATTAGCCTGTTGGGCGAGGCGTACTGATTCGACCGCACTGGGGGCTCGTCCATGAGCCAGAGTGAATTGCTCTACGAGGTGTGTCTTGTGCTCTCTAACCGCTGCTACCCGCTGTGAGAACTCCTCCATGAGATCGGTTGGCACTCCTATCATCTCAGACTTTGGCATCCCACCTGGGGTCACCCTCTCTTCCCAGCCAACCCCGAGGGCCTCGGTGAGAAGGTCAGACAGTACTCCTTCGTGCATCAAGCCAAGGGTCACGATGGACTTATACAGGCCACTGCCATCGAGGGTTCGCCACTTGCCATCAGAGATTGACTTGGCTCGGTTCCAGACAATGACATGATCGTGGAGCTGTGGATCACCAGCTCGGCTGTCATAGTGGGTAAAGCTTGCAGCACTAATGCCGGTGACGTCCTCTCGGAGGACACCGTTCTTACCAGAGCGCGAGTGAATCACTTCACGTTCTGCATAGGCAAGGACATAGTCGATGGCTCGTTGATGACAGCGATAGATAATTGCTTTGGTCTCCGGATCGGCTAAGGCCCAGGCGACAGAGACGGATTTAGAGGGTGAGAAGGTGAGATCGAAACCAGCTACTGGCTTGCCGATCTTCTTTTCTGCTTGGGCCTCTTCAGCCTTGATCGTTTCGATCGCCAAGGCTCGATCCTCCCCTGTGAGGGTCTCTGGTAACCTGGCAACTTTGGCCTTGATCCGATCGCTCATACTCACCCGTCGGATTCGTAACGCCTGTCCAACTGGATCACCAGTGAGGGGATCAGCAAGCGAGTCCAAGCATGTTCCACAGCTGGGATTCGGTGACCTCTGAGTCGTGCTCGATCCCCTTTCCCTCTCCGAGATCAGCCAGACCCCTACCCTTCCATCGACCCGGTGGGGTGCCAGACTCCTGCGTAGTAACGGGTTAGTTCTGAGCTCTGATCTCCTCGGCCATCGCCAACGGCGATCGAGTCCATGAGGTACTTATAACCCTGGCCGAGGGA